>NZ_JBGFFE010000016.1:0-71384 GCF_041224415.1 Clostridium lapidicellarium
AACTAGCTTGGAAGGCTAGCACTCTACCATTGAGTTACACCCGCATGAAATTTGTCCATTCAATATTAAGTGATGCCGTTTTAACAACCATAAAATTAATTTAGCTTTGCCTGAAGTCAAAATTCATACACAGAGCATACTCAATCAATTGAATGGTCGGGGTGACAGGGCTTGAACCTGCGACCTCATGGTCCCAAACCACGCGCGCTCCCATCTGCGCTACACCCCGACAACTAGAAGCCTTTTCAAACTCTCGACAACATTAATTATTCTACACGATATATATGGATTCGTCAATACCCAATTGAAATTTTTTTCATTTTATTTACACTCTTTTGATCTCAGGAGTTATAATTCCATTTTCCAAACTTATTACCGCAACGCTGTTAAACCCATCTCTAGGTACAGATGGGCTCCCTGGATTGACAAACCATATACCACCTTCATGAATTATCGTGGATATATGTGTATGTCCAAATAAAACTACATCAGCTTCTTCTTCTAAAGCTTTATATTTCAACTTGGTAAGTTCATATTTGACATCATATCTGTGCCCATGGGTTATAAAGAATTTTTTGCCCTCCATGATTTCAACTCTTTCACTGGGGACACCTACGGAGAAATCACAATTTCCCTTCACATTAATCACAGGTTTCTTAAAAAATCTCTCAATCCGCAAAACATCCTGAACATTATCCCCCAGGTGAATGATAACATCCATATCGAAAAAAACATTTTTAACCCTGTCAACAAATTTTCTGTCTCTATGAGTATCACTTATTACTCCTATCTGCAAATCTCATACCTTCTTCTCAATGTATTTTCCCAATTCGATTTTCAATTTTTCCAGTGCTTTCGCCCTATGACTTATAGAATTCTTCAGTTTGGCAGGCATTTCTCCAAAGGTCATGCCATACTCCGGTACATAAAATAGAGGGTCATAGCCAAATTTATTGTTTCCTCTTTCCTCCTTGCAAATCACCCCTTTTATTTCTCCCTGCACTTCAATCATCTTATCAGTTTCCAGTATCAGAACCATGGCACATAAAAATTTTGCCATCCTGCTGTCCGTATTTTTATTTTTCAGGAGCCTCAGAAGTTTTTCGTTATTTTTTTCATCATTCCCATGTTCACCTGCAAATCTCGCAGAATGTACTCCCGGATCTCCATCCAGCCCTTTGACCATAAGGCCCGAATCATCCGCCAGTACCATAAATCTCCGCCCCAGAAAATCATATACCGACTTAGCTTTCTTATAGGCATTCTGCATAAATGTAGTTCCATCTTCATCGACATCTATATTCACCCCAATCTCACCCATAGACAAAATTCTCATAGGATATTGGGATAATATCTGTTTGATCTCCCTTATTTTATTAGGGTTATTACTTGCCACTATTAATTCTTTCACTATTCACCACCCGTTCCTATCCACAAGGAGTCCATCTTCAAACTGTTTTTTTGGGCTCGAATCATATTTCTTATGCCTTTCTCTCCCAATGCCATGAGCTCTTTCAAGTCTTCTTTCGTAAACGGGCTCCGTTCTCCAGTACCCTGTATCTCTACAATTTCATCAGAATCCGTCATTACTATGTTCATGTCCACCTTGGCCCTGGAATCTTCCAGATAACATAAATCCAGCATTTTCACATCATCTACAATTCCTACGCTTACGGCACTTACGAAATCTCTTATGGGGTAGATTTTAAAAGGTGATCTCCTGTGCAGTACATTTACAGCATCCACGAGCGACACAAATGCCCCGGATATAGAAGCCGTCCTGGTACCGCCGTCAGCCTGGATCACATCACAGTCAACCCATATGGTCTTTTCTCCTATAGCTTTCAAATCCACTACAGATCTCAGTGCCCTACCTATAAGTCTCTGTATTTCCATAGTCCTTCCGTCAATTTTACCTCTGGTTATGTCTCTTATCTTCCTAACCTGAGTGGCCCTGGGAAGCATATTGTATTCGCAAGTTATCCAGCCCTGACCCTTACCTTTCAGGAAAGGCGGAACCTTATCCTCTATGGATGCAGTACATATAACCTTTGTATCACCGGTTTCCATAAGTACAGAGCCTTCTGCATATTTTGTATATTTTCTCGTTATTTTTATAGGCCTAATTTGATCATATTTTCTACCATCGACTCTCATTTTTCTCCTCCAAAACCAAAACTGTATCTTCTTAGATCAATTATACATCAATTATTTTAATTTTTCTTCCAATACAAATAATTCATCACTCTGGGGGGGCTCCACCTGGTGCTGTACTCCGTCTCTGCCAACCATCATATATGAATTCCCGGTGATTTTACCTATAATGCTGGCCTTAATACCGCAGTTTTCCAGCATGTGAACCAGCTCCCTTCCTCTTTCGGTAGTAATGAGCATGCTGCCTGAAGAAATAAATCTAAGGGGATCTATGGAATATTTTTTGCATATTTTCAATGTGATTTCCCTTAGAGGTACCTTGTCTTCATATATTTTAAAACCAACCTCACTTGCTTTGGCAACCTCCCAGAGTGCACCTAAAAGTCCTCCTTCAGTTATATCATGCATGGAATTTACTCCGAATTTCCCGGACAATACTCCCTCTTTAACCACACTTATATAATTTATATAATTCTTAGCTTCATCTATTTCAGCGGACGTAAGTATGTTTTTAAGTTTCCCTTCAAAATCATTTGCCGCAATACTGGTACCCTCCAGGCACAAATATTTCGTTACAACTATATCGTCACCTTCCCTTGCTCCCGAGGTAGACACAGCTTTTCCCCTGTCTCCCCTTCCTATTACAGTGCAAGAAATAACCATTTTATTTACAGCTTTGGTTACCTCGGTATGTCCGCCCAATATTTCCACATCAAGTTTTCCTGCCTCACTGCTCATTTCTCTCATGATTTGCCTTATATCTTCCAGGCGGGAATCTTCAGGAGCCAGAATTGTAACTAGAATTCCTACCGGCTCCACGCCGCAGGAAGCTATATCATTGCAGTTTATATGTACTGCCAGTCTACCGCTGTTTAAACCGGCACCGGTAATGGGATCCGTTGAAACAATACATTCCTTGTCTCCAAAATTTACAACACTGCAGTCCTCTCCTATGCCGCTCCTTATCCTGACATCCTTCCTTTTAACCGCTCTGTTTTCATCTATTATGGATTTCAAATCCTTCCAATCCAATTTTCCAACTTTCATAAAATTTTCTTCCTTTCTAAAATAAACATTCACTATTTCAAACCTACTTTCATATTATCTATATAGGGATTAATTTATGGTAGGTGTAAATATTTTGAAATATATAGGACCCTTCTTAAAAATCAATAAAATAAAACCCACTAATGTCAAACAACAGCTGTTTTATTTTTCAAAAGAATCTTTAAAAGATATCGTACTACACTCAAAATGCGGAGTTCTCACTTCAGTTAAAGGAATTGCCTCCAATTTTGATATTAACACATTTAAAAATCTTTCTCCACTTTTATGTATTTATAGAAAGGCAAATCCTGTTCTCGTAAATATAAACGACAAGCTGTGTTGGAACGATGATAAATTCAAGAGGGAAATAAACATAGACAGCAATGCATTTATGACTTTATGTTTGATGGAGCTTTCAGATTACTACAATTCCTTTCACAATATAGATAAAAATAAATATAATTTGGGAAAACTCTATACTTCTCTGAGTAAAAAACAACTTGAATTCTATGCATCATATTTCAGAAACAGTGAAGGTATATTCGTAGATAAGAAATGCGAAAGCGGATCAAATCCGGGAGAGATCAAATTCATAGATAAACATAAGAAATTCAAATTTTCATCTCAAGCTCTATTAATGGCCGCATATTACAGGTGCAGCACTTTAATGGACGGTGAGGAAAAAGAGGATTTAAAAAATTTTTCCTTCGACATTCTAGATATGCTTATTGATTCAAGAAATGATCTATACGAATTATCCTTTGAAGAGCTTACAAAATTATGTTTTGCACTAAATATATTCTACGGGTATTCCAGAGACAATAGGTGCAAAGACTTGATACTTGACATATCAGAACTCATTTTTGAAAAATTTTACCACACAAATTCCCAGTCAGGCATGATAAAGGAAACAAATGTGGAAAATGACTCCCTGAATTATATAAATTTTATAATGATATACAAATATACGAATTTCATAAAGTACAAAGACAATGCAGATTTCATATTTGAAAAACTCTTAAAACTTTATGATTCGGAAAAAGGACTGTTTATAAAAAATACATCCAAAAAAAATACGGAATTTACATGTCTCGAGGTCATTCTGTACTTAATGGCTTTTCTGCTAAATGTAGACATATATAAAAATAGAAATAAAAACAGCCTGGTAGTACTGGATATATTCAAGCGCCAACTTATAGATTCAGGTATGATCTTAAGCTGGCCGGAGGCTCCCGACCTAAATAATGTAGAACGATATAGAAATTTTTCTCTCAAATCAGAAGATCTAATAGACGAGCAAAATTTCAGGACGTCTTCAGTTCCATCTCCCGAAGCTTGTGAAATAGCACCCGTTTTCTGCAAATACGTAACTTACAGTATGAAAAAGAAAAGATTCAAATCCATAAAAGTTTCATTTGACGCATATAAAAACATGTTCATATTTTTTACCGTGCTGCACTTTCTAAATCCCAGGATGAAACTTTCATTTTAAAATTCAGAAGGATAAATCTTTTACCTTTGGGATATAATAATATCACTCCAGTACAAGCCAGTTAAACTTAAAGGTTAACCTGATTCTTTATAAGGAAGGTGATAGGCAAATGATGAATATTAACTGCTCTGAAAAATGTATACACGAGAAAAACGGGAAATGTACTCTGAACCACATTACTTCTATTGAAGATATTCCATCCCAAAAGACAAATTGCATGTACTTTTCTCCAAAAGAATCAGGTAAAAAATAAAACAATGAAACTATTCTTAGGTTTAAGCGGAATAAAGAAATATCTTCCTTCACTTAAGCCTAAGAATTTCCATTTATGATAGGCCGGAATAATCAATGAACCAGATAAGCCCTATCCAACTTTATATTACCTAATTTATCCGCATAGACACCTGAGATGTAAGTTTTTGAAACGATAACCGTATTTTCAAAATACAGAGGCACCATCGGCATATCCTGGGCCAAGTCACTTTCTATATCTCTAAATATCTCTATTCTTTGAGAGTTATCTTTTTGGAATACTGCATCCATCAACTCATTATCTATCTTCTCATTTCTGTACCCACATAAACCATAGGCCGAAGAAGAACTCCACATATTCAAAAACGCCAGCGGATAATCATAGTCTCCCCTGTAGTCTATTTCTGCCATATCATAATATCCACCTTTCAACTGCTGATTAAACCTGGACGATTCATATCCACGGCAGTCCACAGTTATTCCAGAAGCCTTCTCAATATTTTCAGCTATGTTCTCACACACTTTTTTATTCTCTACACTATCCACATATATGAATACAAGATGTTTATTCTTGTCATAATTTAAATTCTTAATTGTCTCCACAGCACTTTCCCTCTGTGATGTATTCTGAAAAAACACCCTATTCATGAACCTGCCATTTAGTCCATCGCTTACATAATCCGGTATGTAGGAATCAGCTGCGGAGGCAGTATCATACAATATATTCTTTACTATATTACCCCTGTCAACCACCAGAGACACAAAATTTCTAAATTCAGCTTCCGACGTTACATTTTTCTTTTTCATATTGAATACTATGCCCTTTCCCTCCAGTCTAGGTGAAGTTATGTAATTTACTTTATTTTTTATATTTTTTATTTCACCTAAAGGAGGATTGGTAAACACATTTATCCTGTCCTTCTCGAAAGCCGCCAATGCACTTTCACTGGTATTTAATGATGTAAGCACTATTTTACTGCTCTTTACCCGGGATTTATTCCAGTAGCTGTTATTTTTCTTCAGAATAACACTGCCGTCCTGAGATATCCTATCTATTACAAAACTTCCGGAGTAAAGTATTGATTTATAATTTTTTTTCCAGTTCACAAGCTTGTAATCAATATTCCTGAGGGAATACACAGGTTGTGCAAGTATATTCAAAAAATAATTGCAGGGATAATTCAGCCTTATGCGCAGGGTCCTTGTATCCACGGCATTTACAGCAACATCTTCAAAATTGCATCTGCCCTGCCTGTATTTTTCCGCCCCAAATATACAATTCAACTGTTTGGCATATATATTGTCCATGTCCTTGTTTAATATACTGGAGAAAAAATCCACAAAGTCATGTGCGGTAATAGGGGAACCATCACTCCACCTGGCATCTTTTCTTATCTTAAAAGTATAGCTAGTTCCACTTTCATCTACACTCCAATCCTCTGCCAGTCCAGGAATTATTTTTCCATTTTCATCACTGTCCACAAGGCCTTCGAATGTATTTGCAAGTATATCTTTCTGCCTCACATTGCTGGAATTGAGCATTATCAAATTTTCAGGTAATTTGCCCATATTATATACCAGACTATCTTTATAGTCGCTGCTCCCGGCCTCCTGAACCCTTTTTTTCAGAGAGCCCCCTATCAGTGTTATGGAAATAATCGAAATTATTAATATAATGGACATTATACAGATAAGTTTCTTCATATATATCTCCTTACTTTAATGATAATGGAATACAGTTTAAATTATTGTCAGTTATTATAAAAATAATCAAATTGCATTATATATTTTTTTATATAAATTTTTTATGATATAATGTCTATGTATATTTTAGGCACTTTTATATCCTTGAGATTTTAATTATATGGAGGAGTGTAAAATGTTACTTGTAATAGAAATTTTCGGCATACTGACCATGTGTACCATCATATTCGTTTCAATCTGGGGATTTATAACTGTTAAGCAAGCTCTGTCACAGTTAAAATATAAAAATTACATTCTGGAAAAGCTGGCACAATATATACATATGATTTCAAAAAAATAAGGCAATCTTCCTAAGATTGTCTTATAACCATTTAGAAAACTTTCATATGCATAAAAAACATTGTTACACAGGCTATTACTATACAAGTTATAGGATATACTATATTTCTAAAATTAGTTCTAAAGACTATCATATTAACAGCCCATATTATCATAGTTCCAAATATGCTCCACTGCAGCGTATAATAATCATTAAAATACTTTACATATGTAAAATGATACGTAGTGAGGAGTGTTAATATCAATGCAACGATAGTAAATACAACACCTATCCATCCTAATAAACTTATAGCTTTTTTCATTTTTTCCTCCACAGATTTTACCTGAAGTTTAATTATCCAATATAACAAAACTATTTTTATAATAACTCACTTTAATTGTTTTGTAAATATTTATAGCATATTTTCAAACTGATTTTCATCAATTATCTTGACTCCCAGCTGGACTGCTTTTTCGTACTTGCTTCCAGGGGATTCACCTGCTATAACAAAATCCGTTTTTCTGCTGACACTTCCGGAAACTTTGGCTCCAAGTGATTCCAGTTTTGTCTTTATATCCAATCTTGTATAACCTTTCAAGCTCCCTGTAACCACCACAGTTTTTCCCTTAAATTCGTTTTCCCTTACAGCGGTCTTCTCAAAATGCGGCTTAACACCCAATTCCAATAATTCTTTTATATTCTTTATTATATTATCCTGTTTAAAAAATTCTATTATACCTTTTGCAACTGTTTCTCCTATGTCCTGAATTGACGTAAGATCCTCCAGTTCAGATTTTTGAATGTCTTCCAGCGTATTAAATTTTTTGCAGAGATCAGAAGCAGTTTTTTTGCCCACATTCGGTATTCCCAGGGCATATATAAAAGACGGCAGATCACAGTCCTTGCTCTTCTCTACGGCATCTATCAGATTTTGAGATTTTTTCTCTCCAAATTTATCCAGGGTCATCAAATCTTCTTTTCTAATCCTGTATAAGTCAGGTATGGATTTTATGTTTAATTTTTCAAAAAGCTGTTCCGCCGTTTTTTCACTAAACCCTTCTATATCCATTGCCTCCCTGCTCCCAAAATGGACTATGCTCTTTACCATCTGGGGCTTACAGGAAAGAGTGTTTTCACAAAAATAGTGAACTCCGTCCTTTATTAGCCTGCTGCCGCAATAAGGGCACTCTTCAGGGGCTTCTATCTCTTTAGTCTCATCCGGCTTGCCATCTTCCACTACTGCCGTGATCTCCGGAATTACATCATTTGATCTTCTTACAAACACCCTACAGCCTATTTTTATTCCCTTTCTTCTTATATCGTCCATGTTATTCAAAGTGGCCCTTTTCACTGTAGCCCCACCAAGTTCCACCGGTTTCAGAACAGCAGTAGGTGTCACCCTTCCGCTGCGGCCCACATTCCACTCCACACTTAAAAGCCGTGTAGTAATTTCTTCAGCTTCAAACTTATACGCTATGGCCCACTTTGGAAATTTGACGGTATATCCGAGAACTCTCCTTGTCCTTACATCGTTAATTACTATTACCACTCCATCTATATCGTACTGGAGTTCATCCCTTATACTGTGTATATATTCCAGTTCTTTTTTTATCTCATCCATATTTGTGCACACTTTGAGGTAATCATCCTGGGGCAGCCCCATTTTTCTTATAAAATTCATCATTCCCACATAACTCTTAAAAGGTTTGCCTTCATTATAACCTACGTCATAGAAAAATGCCGAAAGATTTCTCCTTGCAGTCTCTCTTATGTCCAGATTTCTGAGAGCCCCGGCAGCACCATTTCTGAGGTTTTTAAGAGGTACCTTGGCTTTCTCATTATAATGTTCAAAAGCCCTTTTAGTCATAACGGCCTCTCCGTGTATCTCAACCAAACTGTGATTATCTATCTTGAGGGGAAGGGATTTTATGGTTTTTACCTGTGCGGTTATATCTTCCCCTACAATGCCTGTACCTCTAGTTGCCGCTTTTATCAGCATCCCATTTTCATCATAAGTGCAATTTATCGTGAGTCCGTCAAACTTCTTGGTAAGCACATACTCAAGTTTGGGTAATTTATCTTCATGGGTCAAATTATAATTATTTACAATTCTCTCGTTTTTCCTGTGCCATTCCTCTATGGCACTTACACTCTGTGCCTTATCAAGACTCCACAACCTGCCTCTATGTACATACTTCTGGAATTGTGACAGTACCGTATCTCCCACTCTCTGTGTGGGAGAATAGGGGAAAACAATTCCTGTGTCCTTTTCCAGTTTCACAAGTTCGTCATACTTCATATCATATTCTTTGTCTGAAACACTCGGATCATCTTCAACATAGTATTCATAAGCATATTTGTTCAATTCTTTTATAATTTCATTTATCCTGCGTACAATGTCATCGCTCATCATATCACCTCATAAGTAAATTGGGAAAAATATATTTTCATACAGCTTCCAGTGGTACTATCCCGTACATCAAATTCTTTATTCCCATTTTGTCAAAAACTATGGTAAGTTTTATATCGCTCCCATTTCTTGACACGCTTACAATAGTTCCCACACCAAATTTACTGTGTCTAACTTTTATACCTTCTCTTATGCCATCAGGTTTCAAATACCTGTCACTGGAGATATCTTTTTCAGCAGAAACTCCTGAAGGTTCCGATAAATTCCTCGAATTTGATCTCTTCTTCCATAAAAAATCATTATTATTTAAAACATTATTCGGGAAGTTATTGATCCTGCTTTTTCCCACAGTATCATATTCTTTCAATTCTCTGGATATCTCGTCTATAAAATTAGACTGCTCATATGAAACCATTCTTCCAAATACCCGCCTTGTTTCAGCCGAAGTCATATAGAGCTGTTCCTTTGCCCTGGTTATGCCAACATAGCAGAGCCTCCTCGACTCCTCCATTTCCTTGGGATTATCCAGGGACTGCATTCCCGGAAATATGCCGTTTTCCATTCCTACCATGAACACTATCGGAAATTCAAGACCCTTAGCACTGTGCACGGTCATAAGCACAACGGAATCGGCATCTTCATCAAAATTATCTATATCCGAAACCAACGTTACCTTCTCCAAAAATGCAGAAAGGGAAGTGTCCTCGGAAACGGCTTCAAATTCAGATGCAGCCGATACAAGTTCCTTGAGGTTCTCCACCCTGCTTACATTATCCGCTTCCTCACTGTCTTTGAGTCCCTCCAAATATCCCGTTATATCCAATATCTCCTTTATAAGGCTCGAAACAGGCACCTTATCCCTGCTTTTAATAAAACTGTTTATTATACTCACAAATTTCTTTATGGAATTCACACTTCTCTTAGACAAACTAGATACTTCGTCCACGTCCAGAATCACATTGTACAGTGATTCTTCCATGGAGCTGGCAAAATTCTGTATTTTTTGGACTGTAGAATCTCCTATGCTCCTTTTGGGGACATTTATTATCCTCTTTAAGCTTATGTCATCCAGAGGATTATTTATAAATTTCAGGTATGCCATAATATCCTTTATTTCTTTTCTGTCATAGAATTTGAGACCCCCAATTATCCTGTAAGGTATATTGGCCTTCATAAAGGCATCCTCAAAAATACGGGACTGTGCATTTGTCCTGTACAGTACTGCAAAGTCCTTATACTGTTTCCCCTTATCTCTGGCTAATATATCCTTTATCTTGAAAGCCACATACCTTCCCTCGTCCATGTCAGAATAAGCCCTGTATAATTTTATTTTGTCCCCGTTTTCATTTTCAGTCCTAAGCACTTTTTTCTTTCTGTAGGTATTGTTGCTTATAACATCATTGGCCGCTCTCAATATATTGCCCTTTGATCTATAATTCTGCTCTAATTTTATCACCTTTGCATTTGGATAATCCTTCTCAAAATCCAATATATTTTTCACATCCGCCCCTCTCCAGGCGTAGATGCACTGGTCGTCATCTCCAACTACACATATATTCTTATAACCCTGAGCCAGCAACCTGATAAACTCGTACTGAGATCTATTGGTATCCTGGTATTCATCTACCATTATATATTTGAATTTTCTCTGGTAAAACCCCAGCACCTCCGGATAATCCTTAAAAAGCTGGACAGTTTTATATATAAGATCATCAAAGTCCAGGGCATTATTGTCCTTTAATTTTTTTTGATACAACAAATAGACGTCTGCAATCCTATTAGTTCTAAAATTTCCCTCATTTTCCTTTTTGAACTGCTCCGGAGATACAAGAATATCCTTCTGCCCGCTGATTTTATTTATTATCTCTCTGTCCGTTATATCCTTGTCATTTATATCCAGTTCTTCCATACACTGTTTTACAAGTACCTTCTGATCATAACTGTCGTATATGGCAAAATTCTTATTATATCCGAGCTTATCTATTTCTCTCCTCAATATTCTCACACAACTCGAATGAAATGTGGATATCCACATCCCTTCCACTTCATTTCCAACAAGTCCCCTTATCCTGTCCTTCATTTCTCCGGCCGCCTTGTTGGTAAAGGTTATGGCCAGTATCTCCGAGGGATATATGCCTAAATCCTCAATCATGTGAGCTACCCTGTAAGTGAGAACTCTCGTCTTTCCAGATCCCGCCCCAGCTAAAATAAGCAATGGACCATCTATTGTCGTTGCTGCCTCATACTGTTCCCGGTTTAAAAGACTTTTCAAATCCATAAAATTCACTCCTATTTATTGTATTTATACAAAGTACAATAAGCAATTTGCAGTTTAAAATGCACAGCCCGAAATTTATGCCGCTTGCCATGCAGCATACAAACCCGGAGCGCACAAACATATCTGCTTCATGTCTAATATTATAACATTTTAGCGGTACTTTAATCATATAAGGCACAAAAAATGTGCTGAGACAACTTATCAACACATTCAAATTTAACTTATAACGGAAATATTTTATTTTAATCTTCCCAATACTATTTTGTATCCATCGCTTCCATAATTGAGGCATCTATTGACTCTGCTTATAGTAGCCGTACTGGCTCCCGTTGCAGCCGCAATATCCAGATATGTTTTTTTATTGTTCAACATTTTTGCAACCTGGAGCCTCTGTTCCAAAGATTTTATTTCATTTATGGTACATATATCATCAAAAAACCTGTAGCACTCTTCCTTTGTTTTCAAGCACAGTACCGCTTCGCATAAATAATCCATTTCTTTACTTTGTAATTTGGATTTATATTCTCCCATGAACGCCACTCCTTATTCATGTATGTTTATCTAGTGTTCTTATTTAATTTTATCACGTATTAAAACATTAATCCACAAAACTACAAATATTTTTGCAATATAGCATATTGAATTATATTCACTGGTAAAATAAATAAATTCCCCCAATATTGCCGAAATTAATTAAGGAAATTTCATATAAAAACACAATTATAAAATTAAAACAGTCCATTGGGGCATGGACTGTTTGCTCATAAATAAAAAGGGGGCTATTATTCCTTTTATTTATTGTTGCACTTTTATTATAGTAAAACTACAATAAAATATCAAGTTATGAATAAAAAAATTTTATATTTAAATTATCTTTATGCTTTCAATTTCATCTTTAGACAATTCTCTATATTCTCCTTCCTCTAAATTGTCCTCTAATTTTATCGGTCCAAATTGTATTCTTCTCAAATAAAGCACATTTTTTCCTAGAGAATCAAACATTTTTTTGATCTGATGAAATTTTCCTTCCTGTACGGTCACTTCTGCCCTGGAGCCATTTTCTGCAGATTCTATAATGTTCAATTCCGCAGGCATGCACTTATATCCGTCTTTTAACACTATTCCCTTTTTAAATTTATCAACATCAAATTTCCCCAGCGGTTTATCTACTTCGGCATAATATACCTTGTTCACATGATTTCTAGGGGATATAAGTCTGTGATTTAATTTTCCATCATTGGTAATCAAAAGCAGCCCCCTGGTGTCTTTATCCAGCCTTCCCACAGGAAATGGCTTAAAAACTTGATATCTGGGTTCCAAAATATCTATGACCGTCTCATCGAAATTGTCAAATGTTGCAGACACAACTCCACAGGGTTTGTTCATCAAGATGTATATATATTTCTTATATTCCACATCCTTACCTGCTATTTCTATTTTACAGCTGCAGGGATCTACCTTCTTTGAATTGTCTTTCACTGTTGTCCCATCTATTCTGACTCCCCCATTTTTTATTATGGATTTTACTTCCTTTCTCGTACCATATCCTAAATTAGACAGTATTTTATCCAATCTGTCCACTTTAATCCCCTCCTCTCTATATAATAATATAAGTATTTTTCCAGTTTAAATCAAATCATATACAATAAAAAACACCAAGCACAAAGCTTAGTGTTTTCAGTTTATAAATAAATATATAAGCTGAGTTCTGTATTTCACAATTATATAATTTCATTATCCATAGTACTGCATAACTTTCTGGACATAATTTCTCGTTTCATAAGGCAGTTTGGCAATATCCGAGCTGTTTTCCACTCCCCTGCTCTGTAAAGTTCCGGGTCCTGCGTTATATGCCGCAAGGGCAAGTTCTTTGGAATTTCCAAACATATTCAACATATCTTTCAGATATTCTGTTCCCCCATCTACATTCTGATCCACATCATAGGGATTTGTAACTCCCATCTGACTGGCCGTTCCAGGCATAAGCTGCATGAGTCCCATAGCGCCGGCAGAAGATTTGGCCTGCGGGTTGAAACCGGACTCCTGTTTTATAACTGCCATTATCAGGTTTTCATCAACACCGTATTTTCTTGAAGCCTTTTCCACTGCTTCGTCAATGCTTGAATTGCCGCTTTTCACATCGCTTTTCACACTATTGTATACGTTATTCAATCTTTCCCCCGCACCATATCCCAGTTTGCTCAGGTCCCCATCGTCCAGGGATAATTTAGACAGGTCTATGTTTCCGGTGCTGTCAGACAATGCCTTTGTCAGACTTTCCATAACAATTTGAAAGGAATCCTCATCTTTAAGAGCCTCTTTAAATATTTCCGTCATCATCTCCAGCTTCATGACTTTCTGGAGATCTCCATTTTGATTTACAGAATTTATGTTATCTACACCCATCATTATCACCACCTAAAAATATACTACCTTTTTTTTATCGTGATAAAATATTCAAACTTAAGGCTCCCCGCTTACAGTGCTGAAAGAAAATATGCTGTAGTCTTCATAAGGTGATTTATTAAGCTGACTTTTACAAAGAACCAGCACCTTATATTCTCCCTCGTTAAAAGGAATGTACGTATAGTAATTTTTTTTACTATACCCCTGAACCAGATTCCAGTCCCCCCTCTCCATAATATAAAATTCATACACCACATCTTTCCCGCCTTCACTGTGTGCTGTAAAAGTCACGGGCATGTTACACCTGAACTCCAAATTACTGCAGGTTACCCTCGTATCGGTTACAGGAAGTGCTTCCTTTACTTTTACAGAAACTTCCTTTTTACAGTCGAATTCTCTTTTACTTTTAACATTCCTTGCAAAAATTTCCACTTCATATGTGCCGCTGTATTTGGGAATAAATACGTACATTTTTTGAGAAATATAATCTGTTTCTTCTACTTCATGTCCATTTATATTGAGCACATATTTTACAACAACATTTTCAGTGTTTTGAATTATAGAATTCACGGTAATTCTATCGCCTACTAAAAAGAAGTCTTTCACAGGATACAATATGTAATCAATTACAGCAGGAATGTAGTCAAGCACTTCTATATTCCTTATTAGATGACAGTCATATTCTCTATCAGAGTAGCTGTCCTTCACTCTAGCCTCCAGCTCATATCTTCCACTTTTCTCCGGAATAAATTCCATGAAATTATCACTGCTGTAGTCCATAACTTTCAGTCTTGCTTTTTCTCTTCTTATTATAAATCCATACTTAAGATCTGACCCTCCAGAAGCGTTTACCTTCGCCTTAACAGTTTTTCCCCTAAGCACAGGGTTATCCCTATTTAAAATTATACCTTCAATTTTAACCGGTTCCCTACTTCTCTCGTCTATAACATAATTCAAATACTCTATTGCCTCATAATTCCCCTGAAAGGATCTGTCCTTTACCATCAGAATAAGCCTATATCTACCAGGTTGTTTACTTTTCCAGACATAATTGTCGCAGGTGGTATATCCCGAGTCTTCACTTAAAGTTCCCTCAATCACATACCTGTACAGAAGTTCCCTTCCGCCTATTACATCCGCTTTCAGGGTAATATCCACGCCGCACAGCTGTGGGTAATTCATATCCGTAGTAAAATTCTTTATATAGATCTTGTTATATTTTTTTACCTTAAAGTTTAAAACAGCCCTGTCGTCAAATTCATTCATGGAATACATATCCTTCGCAAAACACAAAAGTCTATATTCACCGCTTTGCGTTTCAACATAACTTACCGTCCTCTTAGTAGAGTAATTTTGGATACATTTCATTTCTCCCCTAGAATTTATCTTGAAAAATTTATAAAGTACCGTCCTGTCACTATCGTGCTCCGAATCCACCTGAAATATCAATTCCGAATCTTCTAAAAGATCCAATGTCAAACACCTGAAATCAGTTATTACAATATTCTTTGAAGAATATACATGAAATTCCACACTTTGAAAATCATCAAAATCATTTTTTGAATTGAGATCTTTACACTCTACCAATATTTCACCTTTTCCCTCATTTTTGACTGCCCAGGAAAGTACATTTTCTGCAGAATAATCCTTTACCATCTCCCACTCGTCTTTTATTCTTATCCAATATCTAAACAAAAGGGGAAATTTAGCAGCGTCAACCGTCACACTAAGCTTGTCCCCCAATTTTAACTTGTCCTTGTCCAGATAAACTCTATTTATTAATTTTTCCTCAGATTTTCCTATTATATAATCCATTTTAGATACATAATCAAAGCTCTTATCTCCATCTACCTTTTTACCCTGCACCATCAATATGTACTTTCCATCTTTTCCAGGAATCCATTCTGTCCTTTCATCTTCCGTAAAATCTTTTAAAACATCCCATACTCCGTTGCATCCCACCATATATTTATAAACAAGCTCCTGATTCAAGTTATTATTTACATTGATAATAACCTTTGATTTCTTTTCCTGCGGACTTTCCAAACTACAATTTATAGTCAATTCATTCATCTAAATCATCCCCTACGTAAAATAATTCTTCAGATTGGATTTGCTAATTTATATTATACTATAATTCCATATTTTGTAATAGCATTTTTACGCATTTTCACTATAATTGTAATAAAATCCACTATATCAATTTAAGCAAATTTTCTTCAAGCCTGCAGTCATCTTTTTTTGTCCTCTTTTTAGGATTGCAAGTCCTTCCCCCTGATCTCCTAACTTTGGAAGATATATGTCTTTCAAAAAGAAGTTTGTCTATGTTGCTGTCATCGTATATATAACCTTTGGGGCTTATTGCATAAGCGCCTTTGCCGAGAGCCATAGCCGCTACACCATAATCCTGGCTTACAACTATATCCCCTTTCCGGGTATCATTTATAAGCGACATATCCACACTTTGAAATCCACTGTCCACATATTCCACAGTACTGTAATCTGAATTTAGAACATGATTCAAATCACAGTACATTTTCACCGGGACGTTGTTTTTTTTAGCAACATCTTCTATTATGTCCTTAGCTGGACAAGCATCTGCATCCACCAATATCTTCATATTTGAAATTATTTATTATCTCCTTTTTTATTTTTTACTATTTTTTTTACGTTTTTTATTATCTTTCAACTTTCTCTTATTGCTCTTTAAAAAATTGATCTTGAGCAGGACGGTAAGTCCTGCAAGCGGCAGGGAACACAATATAGAAATGGCCAACATCTTCAATATTGACACAGCACTGTGGCTCGACATATTTAAATAATTCAGCAGGCAAAATAGTATCATAAATACTATTAATGACTTAACAAACATCTTCTTCATAAAATATCCTCCCAATAAGATTTAGTGGGGAAAATACTCCCCACAGGCAAATTCAAACTTAAGAATTGATCTATTTTATCTATTATAGGACATGATATGATTGACTGTCAACGCACCCTGCAAATGTCATAAAATATTGAGAATAGGACATATTAAGATAATTTTTCAGTTTAATATTTCTTCCAATTTCTTTTTTTTATATTCATATCCCGGTTTTCCAAGAAAGGCAAGCATATTTTTTTTGTAAGCTTCAACTCCAGGCTGATTGAATGGATTTATTCCCATCAAATAACCGCTGATTCCACAGGACTTTTCAAAAAAATATACCATATATCCAAAATAATAGGCAGTCAGCTCAGGTACATTCAAAATTATCACGGGAACATTTCCCTTATTATGGGCCAAAACAGCTCCTTTAAAAGCTTGATGGTTTATAAAATCCATAGATTTACCATCTAGAAAATCAATTCCGTCAGGATCTTCAATGTCCTTTTTTATGAGGATCTCTCTCCTGGGCTTCTCGACATTTATAAAGGTCTCGAACATTATTCTAAGGCCCTGCTGTATATACTGTCCCATCGAATGAAGATCCGTAGAAAAATCTACCGAGGCAGGGAATATGCCCTTGTTGTCCTTACCCTGGCTCTCTGCAAAGAGCTGCTTCCACCATTCACCAAAATAGTGTAGGCACGGTTCAAAATTCACTATCATTTCAATGACTTTTCCCTTCCTGTAGAGAATATTTCTAGCCGCTGCATATTGATAGGCAGGATTTTTCTGCAGATCTTCAACTTTATATTCCAAACATGCATCCTCTGCACCTCTCATCATCTCATCTATGTCTATACCTGCAGCTGATATGGGCAAAAGCCCGACCGATGTAAGTACGGAATATCTCCCTCCTACATCATCCGGTATGGAAAAAGTTTCATATTCCTCTCTATCGGCTATTTTTCTCAAGACTCCCTTTTTGCTGTCCGTGGTTACATATATCCTATTTCTGGCTTCTTCCTTCCCATATTTTTCTTCGAGTAATTTCTTGAATATCTTAAATGCAATAGCCGGTTCTGTAGTGGTGCCAGATTTTGAAATAACATTTATGGATAAATCCATTTCCTCCACAGTATGAACCAGATCGTACATATAGGTTGAACTCATGTTATTTCCCGCATAAAAAACAGCTAAATTTTTTCTCTTATCCTTCGACAGCACATTGTTGAAACTATGTGAGAGCATTTCTATAGCTGCCCTGGCTCCTAAATAGGAACCACCCACACCTATGACTATAAGTGCATCAGAATTTTCCTTTATCTTTTGTGCCGCAGCCTTTATTCTGTTAAATTCATCTCTGTCATAATATTTAGGTAGGTCGACCCATCCCAATAAATTATTTCCACTGCCATTTTTATTTTCTATCATGTCATGGGCTATTGAAAGATCGGGCTGCATATCCGCAATTTCCTTTTCCTGTATGTATGGAACAGCTTTGCTTAAATCCAATTTTATACCTCTATTCAACACAGTTGATTTTCCACCTCCAGAATCTATGACTTGGTCTAACAAAAATAATATAATTCCATTATTAAATTCATCTTAAAAATATTAATTTATAACTATAATTTACCCAATATCTTAACATATATTATAGCATTACTATAAGTAAAAAATGGATCCAATTACATCAATTGATAAGTGTTTCACACTTCCTGCTGTCCACCTGGCAAAGAGTGCAATTTATCAACTTTGGACAAAATCACTGCAACGAATATAATTATGCATCCAACAATCATTCTTTTTGTAAACACTTCACCCAGTAAAAGTACAGACAAAAAACATCCAAAAACTGATTCCAGGGACAATATTATGGAAGCATGGGTATCGGATGTATACTTCTGTGCTATATTCTGCACCAAAAATGCAATGGTAGTATTGAATATTACCAGGTACAATACTCCCATTATTCCCTTATTATCTACAGCATGTACCGGAGGTTCAAACATAAGCGCTCCCATAAATGTAAACACACCTGCCGACAATAGTTGTATCGTTGTTAAATGTATGGGGTTTATACCTTTCCTGCCATAAATTCCAATTAAAACTATTTGAAAAGAATACACCACTGTAAAAAGAAGTGTTAAACTGTCTCCAAAACTTATAGATATATTTTGCCGTAAACTTAAAAAACCTATTCCGATTAAAGTTAAAAATCCGGCCAGTACAGCATAAATATTAGGTGTTTTTTTATTTACCAGCCATGAGACAAAAGGAACTATTGCCGCATAGGAAGCAGTTAAAAATGCCTGTTTCCCGGCAGTTGTATATTTAAGTCCAACAGTCTGAAAAGTTTGTCCCGCAAACAAGACCAGTCCCAGGGTGATTCCGGCCACAAGGCTCTTTTTATCTATTCTCATCATCTTTTTAAAAAATATCAGATATAAAATAACTCCGGAACATAAAAATCTAAATGACAGCAGATAAAATGGAGTAATGCTCAGCAGGGCCACTTTAGCAGCTATAAAGCCTCCTCCCCATATCAGCGCAACCATTAGAAGGGAGATATCCGCAATCAGAGACTCTCTTCCCCTTATATTTTTCACCTTTATTATCCCCCTTCATAAAACATTATATTTATTATACAATAGAAAATGACCGTTTCACAGAATATGAAACAGCCATCTTCCTACCTTTATCTATTATTTCAAATACCATCTTGACGCATTAATTTTCATATTCAAATTACCGGCAGACGGCTCAAAACTTTTTATTACCTTATCTTCTTCTTGAAGTTCACATAAAGCGTCATAAATCAGAGAAGTATCCAATTTTAAAAGGAATTTTAAAGTAGCCACCGGACATTCGCTCAACTCACTTATGTAATTATGTTTTCTTAATATGTCTAATATTTGTTGCTTTAAATCTTCTTTATCCATAACATCATTTCCTCCTCAATTTTTATATCTATTAAATTTCTACAAATAATGATAATATCCTGCTGGAATAAGAATATGGTAATATTTACTGGTTGATAATTGTTTTTATAGACCTATTCATAATCCACACATTCCCGCAAAAAGACACCCGTATTCAACCGGCTGTCTTTAAATTGAAATAAAGGTATGTAGGTGAGCAATTACAGAGAAATTGTAAATTCACAAAATCATGTTATACGAGAAAGAACTTATATATAGACAAGCAACTTCTTCCAAAAATTACTTGTTATTTTCTTTTTCAGGTTTATCTATCTTAACTTTAACATCTGTCAAAATTTTGTCTTTTGAAATACCAGCCTTGCTTTCAAAAAACATTTTAAGCTTATCCTGTTTATAGCAGAAAATTGAGATGATGGATAAGCTCAATACTCCGGTAATTGAAAGCACTACAATACACAAAAAGAAAAAGTTCATTCACATTACCCCCTCCCATTGCGCCAATCTATCTTCCCTGTAATCACTCACAAAGTAATGATGGAAAGGGGAAATTCCATATAACATGGTCCATTACTATTAAATACATTATAGCATAATATTGGTAATATTTGAAAGATACCAAATTTACTTATTTTTTATATTTATGTTAACAAACTATACATATTGAATTAGGGTTATATGCAAGGACTATTTTTGTCTACCGGAAGGCAATCGGTGTGCAAAACCATTTATGCTTTCCTTTCGGTTAGTATATAACTATAATGTGTGTACTTGATTAAATTCGCATTTAAAATATAATTATAGTTACAGGTCAATATGTCAATTAAAAACATGAGACCTAAATTTAAAGGGAGGTAATTTTATGAAAAAAATTACACTTAATGCGGCATGCGAACTAACGTCGCCAAATCCGGTAACGCTTGTTTGTACCGAAAAACCAAACGGCAATACCAACCTGGCAACAGTAGCATGGTATACCTATCTGTCCTATGAGCCCCCAATGATTGGCTTTTCAATGGGAAAGAATTCTTATAGTGGTGAAATGGTACGAAAAAACAAAAAGGTAATTTTAGCAATGCCGAGTGCAGAAATTGCGAAAGCTGCTTTTTCCTGCGGCACAGCATCCGGACGTAATACAGATAAAGCAAAAGAGTTCGGTATTAAGCTGACAGATGTTGAAAATAGCAGCATAAAAATACCTGTTGGCACCTATCTTGCCATTGAAAGTACCCTAACTGAAACAGTAGATGTAGGCGGCAGCTATTTTTATGTCTGCACCGTGGATAACATATATGGTGACAACACCAAAGAAGCCATCTTTGCGTGGGATGGTTATAATACTTTACGGCCGGCAAAATAAATAGATCAACAAAAGAAAAAAACGGCGGTTCAACTTCAAAACCACCGCTTTTTCCGTTTAAACAATCAAATCCGATTTGCTGTTCCCCATGCACACATCATATCAAGAATCGGAATCAAGGATTTCCCACGTTCCGATAAACTGTATTCCACCTTAGGAGGAATTTGTGGATATTCATTTCTAATAATGAGCTGATCCGCCTCCATTTTTTTCAACGTACTACTTAATGTTTTGAACGAAATTGTACCCAAACAGCGCTTCAGTTCATTAAATCTCATTACCGGTTTATATTCCGCGAGCCAATACATTATAATCATCTTATACTTTCCATTAATTAGCGATAATGTATATCCAAATCCTGTCTGATTTATATCCACACCAGTAGGACTACAATTTTCTATTGACATTTTCACGCTCTCCTTAAGTTTGGTATATAACTAATATAACATTCTAGATTATAATTAAATAGAAGTCAATATTACATATTTACTCCCACTCTATGGTGGCAGGCGGTTTGCTCGTTATATCATATACAACTCTGTTTACACCCTTGACTTCATTTACTATTCTCCTGGACACTCTATCCAATACAGGATAGGGTATCTTTGCCCAGTCAGAGGTCATGGCATCTGTGGAAACAACAGCTCTAAGGGCAACAGTATAGCAGTAAGTCCTCTCGTCACCCATAACTCCCACAGAACGTATATTGGGAAGACATGCAAAATACTGCCATATGGATTCATCCAATCCTGCACTGGCTATCTCCTCCCTAAAGATGGCATCTGCTTCTCTGGTTATCTCAAGCTTTTCCTCAGTTACCTCTCCCAGAACCCTTATTGCAAGCCCGGGTCCGGGGAATGGCTGCCTCCATACTAATTTATGAGGTAAACCAAGCTTCTCCCCCACTGCCCTGACTTCATCTTTAAACAGCTCCCTTAAAGGTTCTATAAGCTTAAGGTTCATGTTCTTGGGAAGTCCACCTACATTGTGATGGCTTTTTATAGTCGCAGAAGTTCCAAGGCCGCTTTCAACCACATCGGGGTATATGGTTCCCTGAACCAAAAAACCTATCTCACCCAGTTTTTTAGCTTCTTCTTCAAATACCCTTATAAATTCCTCTCCTATTATCTTTCTCTTCTTTTCAGGATCAGATACTCCCTTTAATTTTCTCAGAAATCTGTCTCTGGCATTTACCCTTATAAAATTCATATCAAATTGTCTTTTAAACACATGTTCTACCTGATCTCCCTCGTCTTTTCGAAGAAGTCCGTGATCTACAAAAATACAGGTAAGTTTTTTACCAACAGCTTTATGTACAAGAACTGCTGCTACGGAAGAATCCACTCCGCCGGACATGGCACATATTACCTTTTTGTCCCCAACTTTTTTTCTGATAAGTTTAACTTTGTCTTCTACAAAAGAAGACATGGACCAATCTGCCTTTAAATTACAGATTTTAAATAAAAAATTTGCAATCATTTTTTTACCAAAAGGAGTATGTTGGACTTCGGGATGAAATTGGACCCCATATATTTTTCTGGAGTCATTTCCCACCGCCGCCACTGGACATTCATCCGTAGCAGCTATAATCTTAAAACCTTCCGGTGCACGGGACACCACATCCGTATGACTCATCCAGCAGCTCTGCTTCTCATCTATGCCACTGAACAATATACTGCTGCTGTCCAGAGTCACATCTGCTTTACCATATTCCCTAACCGGAGCACTTTTAACCTCTCCGCCAAGATTTGCACATATGAATTGATGCCCATAACATATTCCCAAAATGGGAATTCCCAGTTTGAAAATACTGCCGCTTATCTTAGGTGCACCTTTGCCATACACACTTTTAGGGCCTCCGGTAAATATTATGCCTCCGGGATTTTTATCTATTATATCCTTTAAAGGACAAGTATATGGAACTATCTCACAATACACATTATTTTCTCTAACTCTTCTGGCTATAAGCTGATTATACTGCCCCCCAAAATCCACTACAACAACTGTCTGCTTATCCATAGATATTTTAATTTCCTCCTAACCGCTTAAAATAATTATCAATATAAAATTATACCATTTAAAAACATATAATGTATATATAAATTCAGCAGGTTATTCCTGCCTTACACTATAGTTGGGTGCTTCTCTGGTCATGGATATATCATGGGGATGACTTTCCCTAAGCCCTGCAGAAGATTGAATTACAAAAGTAGCTTTTTCATACAGATCTTTTAAAGTAGGGGCTCCCAGATATCCCATTCCAGAACGTATTCCTCCTATAAGCTGAAAAATAGTATCTGCTACAGGTCCCTTACAAGGCACCCTACCTTCCACTCCTTCCGGAACCAATTTCTTGTTTCCCTCCTGAAAATATCTGTCTTTGCTTCCACAAGCCATTGCAGCTAATGAACCCATTCCTCTATAAACCTTATAGCTTCTTCCCTTATATATTTCAGTTTCACCTGGAGCTTCATCGCAGCCTGCAAACATAGAGCCCATCATAGCCACTTTTGCACCTGCGGCCAGTGCCTTTACTATGTCTCCTGAATATTTTATACCGCCGTCCGCAATTATAGGGATG
Source organism: Clostridium lapidicellarium (assembly GCF_041224415.1). Lineage (NCBI taxonomy): Bacteria > Bacillati > Bacillota > Clostridia > Eubacteriales > Clostridiaceae > Clostridium > Clostridium lapidicellarium. Next base: position 23,812 of record NZ_JBGFFE010000016.1, read on the forward strand.
CCAAATTTATTTGCTTCCTCCACACAGTCCATTATCGCCGTAAGCTGTGGTACTCCTACTCCCGATATCACTCTCGTGGTACATATGGAACCCGGTCCAATACCCACCTTTACTGAATCTGCTCCAGATTTTATCAGATCTCTAACTGCCTCACCAGTTGCAACATTTCCTGCAATAATCTGCAATTCCGGATATTTTTCCTTTATAGTTTTGACTGCATTTAAAACTCCTTTAGAGTGACCATGGGCCGTATCCACAGTTATGACATCCACCCCGGCCCTAACCAGCTCATCCACTCTATCCATCATGTCTTTGGTAACACCTACCGCCGCACCACAAAGGAGTCTGCCGCTGTCGTCCTTGGCACTTTGAGGAAATCTTTTGACTTTTTCTATGTCTTTTATAGTTATAAGTCCCCTCAGATTATTATTTTCATCCACTAAAGGCAATTTTTCTATTTTATGCGTCTTAAGTATTTTTTTAGCTTCTTCAATAGTAGTATCTTCCGGAGCTGTTATGAGTCCGCTGCTGGTCATAACCCGGGAAATTTTTTTCTCATAATCATCTTCAAAAACTATATCCCTGTTCGTAATTATTCCCACCAGTTTCCCATTTGTAGTTATGGGGATACCCGATATCCTGTATTTGCTCATAAGTGCCAGAGCATCATTTATGCTATTATCTGGCGAAAGATAAAATGGGTTTGTAATTACTCCGTTTTCCTGTCTCTTCACCTTGTCCACTTCTCCGGCCTGCTGCTCTATGGACATATTTTTATGTATTATCCCAATACCGCCTTCTCTTGCCATGGCAATCGCCATTTTTGAATCGGTAACAGTATCCATACTGGCACTCATAAGAGGTATATTCAATTTTATTTTTTTAGTTAAATTGGTCTTAACGGATACCTCTTTTGGTAAAACTTCAGATTTATTTGGTACTAAAAGTACATCGTCAAAAGTATAGGCCTTTTTTAAAATTTTTGCCACTTAAAATCACTCCTAAAATAAATAATATTATTGTTAAAATGCTTTAACAAAAAAGCCCTACTAAATTCACCTGCAATGAATATAATATGGCTTTATTATAACAACTCCATTCATAGTCGGAAATTTACGGCTTCCGGTAGATACTTCCTGCCATATTGAGGAAATATATGAAATGGATAAAAATTTATTCTTGTTACAAATTTAGATATATTTCTATCTGTCTTATTAACTATTTACACTATTTTATTCAATTTTTTCGTTTTTGTCAATATAAATTTGATGTCAAGTCAAAAACAGCATATAAAAAATAACCCCGTATCCAATGATAGGGGTTACTAAAATTCAACAGCCTGGAAATTAATACATTCCGTTCATTCCAGCTCCGCCTGCTCCAGGCGCACCCGGTGCTCCAGGAGTCTGATTATTCTTTTCCGGAATATCTGCTACTGCCGCTTCTGTAGTTAAGAAAGTACTTGCCACAGATGCCGCATTCTGAAGTGCAGATCTTGTAACTTTTGTAGGATCAACTATACCATTTTCTACCATATCTATATATTTATTTGTAAGCACATTATAGCCAATGCCAACTTTGCTGTTTTTAACTTTTTCAATTATTACAGAACCTTCAACACCGGCATTAGCTGCTATCTGTCTGATTGGCTCTTCCAATGCCTTTCTCACTATATCTATGCCAACTTTTACATCCGGTATATCTGAAGTTAATTTCTCAACTTCTGGAATTGCATTGATATAAGCTGTTCCACCGCCGGGGCCCATGCCTTCTTCAACTCCTGCCTTGGTAGCTGCCAGTGCATCTTCTATCCTCATTTTTTTCTCTTTCAGTTCAGTTTCAGTTGCCGCTCCAACATTTATTACAGCTACACCACCTGCAAGTTTTGCAAGTCTTTCCTGTAATTTTTCCTTGTCAAAATCAGAAGTAGTTTCATCTATCTGTACTCTAATCTGAGATACTCTGTCCTTAATAGCCTGTTTATCTCCTCTTCCGTTTACAATAGTGGTATTATCTTTATCTATTTTCACAGATTCAGCTCTTCCTAAATCGTCTAAATCAACGTTTTTCAAGTCTCTTCCAAGTTCTTCAGAAATCACGTGACCGCCCGTAAGTATTGCTATGTCCTGAAGCATTTCCTTTCTTCTGTCCCCAAATCCAGGTGCCTTTACAGCAACACAAGTAAATGTACCTTTCAGTTTATTTACAACCAATGTTGCAAGAGCTTCGCCCTCTACATCATCGGCAATTATAAGTAATTTTCTTCCCTGTTGAACTATCTTTTCAAGCAGTGGAAGTATTTCCTGAATATTCGATATCTTTTTATCAGTTATCAATATATAGGGATCATCTAATGAAGCTTCCATTTTTTCCGTATCCGTAACCATATATGCACTTAAATAGCCTCTGTCAAATTGCATTCCTTCAACTACACTCAGGTCAGTTCCCATAGTCTTAGATTCTTCAACAGTTATAACGCCCTCATGACCAACCTTTTCCATGGCATCAGCTATCAATTCACCTATTTTTTCATCAGAAGCCGATATAGATGCAATTCTTGCTATGTCTTCTTTACCCTTCACAGCTTTTGAAATCTTTTTTATTTCCTCTACAGCTTTATCTACAGCCATATTTATGCCCTGTCTTATAAGCATTGGATTTGCTCCGGCTGCAACATTTTTCAATCCTTCTCTTATTATAGCCTGGGCCAATAAAGTTGCTGTAGTAGTTCCATCACCTGCTACATCATTTGTCTTTGTAGCCACTTCCTTTACAAGCTGTGCTCCCATATTCTCGTAAGGATCTTCCAGTTCTATTTCCTTTGCTATAGTAACACCATCATTAGTAATAAGTGGTGAGCCAAATTTTTTATCAAGTACTACATTTCTTCCCTTGGGTCCAAGGGTAATTTTTACCGTGTCTGCTAATTTATTGACGCCGTCCTGCATTTTTGCCCTTGCGTCTTCACCGAATAAAATACTTTTTGCCATAAAAAAACCTCCCTACAACATACATTTTTATAATAAAAACTTTTTTGTTCTTGAATTTAATATTTTTACTCGATTACAGCCAATATGTCATCCTGTTTTAAGATAGTATAATCCTTATTGTCTATTTTTACTTCATTTCCGGCATATTTGGAAAATAATACTCTTTGCCCTACCTTAACCTCCATATTAACTTGTTTTCCATCAACCATTCCGCCAGGTCCTACTGCTACGATTTCAGCTTCTTGTGGTTTTTCCTTGGCAGTACCCGGTAAAACAATACCACTTTTAGTAGTTTCCTCCACTTCTATTTTTTTAATTACAACTCTGTCTCCAAGTGGTCTAATTTTCATCTAAACCCCTCCTTAAAATACTTTAGATTTATTTAAATTTAATTTTTAACTTTTTCTTGTTAGCACTCATTAATTATGAGTGCTAATACAATTATTATAATAATGAATACTATTTATATTATCAAATTTAAATTCAGTATATATTATACTAAATTTCCCAAAAAATGTTCAATATCCTTTAATTAAATAGATATTTCAGCTTATTTCTATCGATTTCACTAATATCCTATTATAAAAAGTAACGTGCAAAAGATACACTACTATTGTTTTCCAAATACATATATCTATATACAAAAAAAGTAATAAATAATATTTTAAACTTACTTATTACTTCCAGATTGAGAACCGCCTCTTACCATTTTGGATATTATCTTCTCCCCTTTGAGTACACCTACAACAAACAAAGAAATCATGAGAAGCGCTATGACTATAAGTTCTATCTTGTTCCCCGAATATATTTTTGATCCAAAATATGTGGAAATAACTATTCCAGGCAGTCTCCCCAATGTAGAATACATTATGAAATTTTTAAGGTTTATATCCGATATCCCACATATATAGGCCAGCACATCCTTCGGTATGCCCGGAATCAAATACAACAAAAACACTACAGAATTTATGCTTCCCAAACGCAATATTTTATCGAAAAATTTCAAATGCCTCTTGGATATCATTTTATTTACCAAAGGCTTGCCGTAAATTTGCGATATTCCATAACAAATTATACTCCCAACGGTTATACCTATAATGGACAGTATGCTTCCAAACACAGTGCCATATATATATCCACCTGACATCTGAACGATCTCCCCTGGTATAAAAAAAGCTATTACCTGTAAAATCTGAATGAGCAAAAATACCGAGACACCGTATTTCCCGTAAGAGGTTATTATATATCTTATTTTGTCAGGATCTCTAAATATATAAATATATCTGTGATAATATTCATAGGCTGCAACGAGCAGTACAAGTCCTATTACACTTAAGGCTATATAAGGTTTATATTCTATTAATTTTTTTTTAATTTTTTCTTTCAATGAAATCACCTTAAAATATACTTAACTTTAATATTAATTATATCCACTTAATTTTGCCATATACTTTTATTTTGGAACAAACATATCCGCTTATAAAGATTTTATCATAATAATAGCTGCAGATACATTAATTTTCGATTAAATTTTAAAATGCAAAGAGCCCCGACAATCCATGACAAATTATCGGGGTGTTTCATAATTATCTGCTCAAATTTACTTTTTTAAATTTTTCCAGATTTTCATTGGAAAGTACGGATTTTTTACTGGACTTTCTGCTGAATTTAATCAATTGGGGTCTGGATTTCATCAAGCTGACCATTGTACCAGGGCCTCCAATACAGCCTCCCTGACACATCATTCCCTCTATAAAATTTCCATGGAGTCTTTTTAATCTGGCAATAACCATGGCCTTTTTTATTTCGTCTCTTCCACTTGCCTTCACAGGTTTAAAATCAATTTTGTCCTTTTTATCACCTATGCAATTTTCTACAGCAGCTGTAAGGCCTCCCTGCTGGGCAAAGCCCCTTCCATAAAGAGAGGCATCATCCACAGGTATGTCATCACAACTTTCAGGTTTCACGCCAAATGCACCCATAAGTGCAAATATTTCCTCAAATGTCAGTACATAATCCACTGCACCTCTTACAGAATCCCTGTTAATTTCACTTTTTTTAGCGGTACAGGGTCCTACAAAAACTACCACTGCATTTTTATCCTCTTCTTTTATCATCCTGGCAACAGCAACCATAGGTGAAACGGTACTGGATATTTTAGAAACCTCACTTGGAAATTTAGTTTCAATATAACTTACAAATCCCGGGCAGCAGGAACTTGTCATGTATTTGTCCCCGGAATTCATTCTATTTACAAATTCATCGGATTCATTTACAGTAACTGCATCTGCGCCACAGGCAACTTCAACCATATTCTTAAAGCCAATTTTTTTAAATGCACTCTTAAGCTGCCCAACTGTGACTTTCGGTCCAAATTGCCCAGTTATAGCAGGAGCTGCCACAGCATATATGTCTTTTTTTTCACATAAGGCACCTGTAACTTCTGCAATATAACTTCTATCAGCTACAGCTCCAAATGGACATGCAGCCATGCAGGCACCGCAGTTGATGCATTTCTCCTTGTCTATCTGTGCTTTTTTACTATCCGGATTTATCTCCAGAGCCCCAGTAGGACAAGACTTTTTACAAGGTCTCATCACTTCCGCTATGGCATTATAGGGACATACTTTTTTACACATACCACATTCCTTACAGACATCATGATCTATGTGTGATCTCCCGTTAACTCTAGTTATGGCATTAGCAGGACACACTTCCATACATTTATGTTGTATGCATCCTCTGCAGGCTTCCGTTACACTGTATTTGTATATAGGACATCTATCGCAGGCAGCCGAAAGAACATACATCATATGATCCCTGTCATCAATTTTTTTTAAATCCAAAGTTATATTATCAGTAGGTATGAACCCAGATGCCAGTAAAGCTCTTTCATATAAAACCGCTCTTTCTTTGTACACACAGCACCTATATTCTGCCTTGTCCTTACCCTTAATTATCTTATAGGGTATTTTTATCAGCTCTTCCTTGTTCAATTTATTCTTCATGACCAGAGAAGCAACTTCCCTTAGAACCAAAAATTTCAATCTTTTTAATGGAGTCTCAAAATTCACCATTTTATCCATCCCCCATGACATCTAATAATATATCTTCCCTTGTTTAAATTATAACAGATTATAATTTTAATTGTAACAACTTTTATAAAATCAGAAAATATTTTTTGATTCCTTATTTAACAGTAATCTACAACCAATCAATTTTTAATCTAATCAGTATCAATTTGATCGTGAAAGTGGTACAGGGATTCTACAGTTGACAATGGACAATTGACAATGAATGATGGACAACATTTTCACTACTTTCCCAATGACACAATAAATCTGCCCAGACACATGACCATAAAAGCTATTATACAAACTGCAGCATACATTTTGGATTTATCTTTAAATGCGCTCATGCCGTTAAAAAGTACAAAAGGTGCCGCAAAGAAAAGTAAAAACAGCCCCCAATTGGGTATAAGTGCTATAGAACAAGTTACATAATAAGCTGCAGCAATTAACATTTTAGATTTTTCCCCTGTCCTAAATCCAGGTATGTACTTTAATATATTCTTCAATTTTTCTTCTCCCCTAACTTTCTATATCTTCACATTGTTTTCTCTTGCGTAGTAGAAGAGGTACTGCTGTGCAAACCCTGACAGCTGGCCAAACTTATTTATCCCAAAATCTCTTATTTTTTTCAAGGATACATCCGGTGCCAGATAAAAGTGCTCCATAGCCCTTTTAACCCAGACATCTACAGGAAATGCAGAATACTTCTGCATGGAAAAAAGCATGATGCAGTCAGCTACTTTTGGTCCTATACCCATAAACTTCTGCAGTCCTTTATGACATATTTCATCTTTCTGCATTTTAATCCAGTTTATATCATAGGATTTGTCATAATTTTGTCGATTCTCAATTCCCCTGTAATAAATTTTCCTTACAGTATCCATTATATATTTGTTCCTAAATCCGGTACCGCAGGATGCAAGTTCTTCCATAGTGGCATCCTTCAATTTTTCTATCTTTGGAAAAGCATAATAGGTTTCTCCTCTGTATTTTATAGGTTCACCCCATCTCTGGCTGATCTTTTTCAACGCCCTTTTTATCATAGGTATTCTGTTGTTTGCAGATATTATAAAAGAAACAATGAGTTCAAAAGGATCCTGTTTCAAGAGCCTTATTCCACTTCCAAATTCCACTGCCTTTTTTAAAATCGGGTCTTTCTTGAGAATCTTTTTTATTTCATCATAGTCCCTGTACAGATCAAAATAATCTGCCCATATCTCTTTAAAATCCTGGGGAGATGTATTGTACAGCAATACATCATTATCTCTTTTTTCCACCTCAATAACTCTCCTGAAAGCCACACCTATATAATTGCCATTTTCCTTCCTATCCCATCTGAAACATTGTCCGCAATCAAATATATGGGGCAGCTCAAAATTCCGCACATTTTTTATTACAATTCCACCTTCAAAACTTTCTATATAGTTAAAATCCATATATGTACTCCTTATTTTCATAATTTAAAAGGCTGTACCAGAACAACTCCAGTACAGTCTTTTCCCTATCATTTCTTTAGATATTCATCTATAGCCTTTGCCGCTCTTTTACCTGCCCCCATGGCAAGTATTACCGTGGCAGCTCCAGTAACTGCATCTCCTCCAGCGTATATTCCCTCTCTCGTAGTCAGTCCGGTATCATCCTGTACCACCAGGCATCTGCGCTTGTTAATTTCAAGTCCCTTCGTTGTAGAAGCTATAAGTGGATTCGGTGAAGTTCCAAGTGCCATAATAACTGTATCTACAGCCAGATCAAATTCCGAGCCCTCTATTTTAATAGGTCTTCTCCTGCCAGATTCATCCGGCTCGCCTAATTTCATCTTTACACATTTCATTCCCTTGACCCAACCTTTTTCATCTCCCAATATCTCTACAGGATTAGTCAAAAGATTGAATTTTATCCCCTCTTCCTCGGCATGATGAACTTCTTCAGCCCTTGCCGGAAGTTCCGCACGGGATCTTCTATACACTATACATACCTCTGCACCAAGTCTAAGTGCCGTCCTAGCAGAGTCCATTGCCACATTTCCTCCGCCTACTACGGCAACTTTTTTGCCAACTTTTATAGGCGTGTCGTAGTCCTTCTTAAACGCCTTCATGAGGTTATTTCTTGTTAAAAATTCATTGGCTGAAAATACTCCGTTTAAATTTTCCCCAGGTATTCCCATAAACCTTGGAAGACCTGCACCAGAACCTATGAATACTGCCTCAAAACCTTCCTTATCCAGGAGCTCATCTATGGTAATAGTTCTGCCTACTATCATATCAGTTTCTATCTTAACTCCTAATTTCTTCACATTTTCAACTTCATGCTGCACTACTTTCTCCTTCGGAAGCCTGAATTCAGGAATTCCATATACTAAAACTCCACCTGCCTTATGTAAAGCTTCAAATATGGTAACATCATACCCAAGTTTTGCCAAGTCTCCGGCACATGTGAGCCCTGAAGGTCCACTGCCGATTACAGCTACTTTTCTGCCGTTCTTGGGTGAAGTTTCAGACAAATCAATGTTATTTTCACGGGACCAATCCGCCACAAATCTCTCCAGCTTGCCTATGGCAACAGCATCCCCCTTTTTCCCAAGAACACATTTTCCTTCACACTGGTTTTCCTGAGGACACACCCTTCCGCAAACTGCAGGAAGTGCACTGGATTCAGCTATTATTCTGGCAGCTTTTTCAAAGTCTCTGTTTTTAACCTGTTCTATAAATTTGGGTATTCTTATAGAAACAGGGCATTGAGTCACACACATGGGTTTTTTACAATTCAGACATCTGGATGCTTCTTTCACAGCCTCATCTTCGGTATACCCAAGACACACCTCATCAAAATTAGTGGCCCTTACTTTAGGATCCTGTTCACTTATTGGGACTCTCCTCATCCTATTAAATTTTTCCTCTGCCCTACATTCACGGCCTTTTCTGTCAAAGGTATCCCCTTCTTCTTTTTTCAATATCTTTTTTCCCTCTTCAGTCTTGTACATGGCCTGTCTTCTCATAGCCTCGTCAAAATTTACAAGATGACCGTCAAACTCAGGTCCGTCCACACAGGCAAATTTAACTTTTCCACCTATGGTAACCCTGCAGGCTCCACACATTCCAGTACCATCTACCATTATCGGGTTCAAACTCACTATTGTCTTGATGCCGTATTTTTTAGTAAGCTGTGCTATGAATTTCATCATTATCATCGGCCCTATGGCAACTACATAATTATAGTCCTTATTAGTTTTCTTATCAATAAGTTCCTTCAAAAGGTCCGTAACAAAACCCTTATATCCATAACTGCCGTCATCAGTAGCTATATAAAGGTTATCACAAATGGGCTTTAATTCATCTTCAAAAAGAAGATAATTTTTAGATTTACATCCAACTATGACATCAGCCTTTATCCCATGGCTGTAAAGCCATTTTACCTGAGGGTAAACCGGTGCAGTGCCAACTCCTCCTGCTACAAATATTATATTTTTCCCCTTGAGTTCTTCCAAACTCATATTCATAAGATCGGAATGCTGTCCCAGTGGGCCAACAAAATCTTCAAAATAATCTCCTGTTTTATATTCAGCCATTCTCTTGGTTGAATCTCCTGATGTCTGAAATACTATTGTAACCGTGCCCGCTTTTGAATCATAATCACAGACAGTTAAAGGTATCCTCTCCCCTTTTTCATCCATTTTAACAATGACAAATTGACCAGGTAAGCAAGATGATGCAACTCTCGGTGCATCTATATCCATTAAAAAAATTTTGGGTGCCAGTTCTTTTTTTCGTACTATTTTATACATGATATCACGCCAATAAATGTTTTATTCCCTTTTCATAGTGCATATGGTCATTCACTCCAAGGGTGTAAATTCGGATAAAAATTACCCTATGCATAATTTTGACGATTTCAACTCCCCTCTATTTATACTTGACCCATAGTAATCCTTTATAATTATATCACATAATTACAAAAAGTGCATAATTTATTAATTAGCAAAAGGATCATCAAACCATATTTACAATTTGTTATAAAATGGTTTAATGATCCTTTAAAATTTTGATTTAATTCGAACAATTATTTTTTATAGTCATAGAATCCTTTTCCGGTCTTTCTTCCAAGCCACCCGGCTCTTACATATTTCCTGAGCAGCGGATGAGCCCTGTATTTGGAATCACCAGTCTCTGTATAAAGTACATCCATTACGGCAAGACATACATCAAGTCCTATAAGATCTCCCAATTCCAAAGGTCCCATCGGATGATTTGCACCTAACTTCATGGCCTTATCTATGTCTTCCTTCGAAGCTACACTTTCAGCCAGTATACCTACGCCTTCATTTATCATAGGTATTAATATCCTATTTACAATAAAGCCCGGAGCTTCAGCTACCTCTACAGGGTCTTTGCCTATGCTTATGGCAACTTTTTTAACCTCATCAAAAGTATCCTGTGACGTAGCCATTCCCTTTGTTATTTCAATCAATTTCATAACAGGTGCAGGGTTAAAGAAGTGCATACCTATAACCTTGTCAGGCCTGTTTGTAGCGGATGCTATTTCAGTTATAGATAATGAAGAAGTATTGGAAGCCAAAATGGTACTAGGCTTACATATTTTATCCAGTTCAGAAAAAATCTGCTTCTTTATTTCCATGTTCTCTACTGCCGCTTCTACTACTAGATCGCAATCAGCTGCCAGTTTAAGGTCAACTGTTCCTTTTATTCTAGAAAGTATGCCGTCAGCATCTGCCTGTGTCATCTTTCCCTTGGCCACTCTTTTTCCCAGGGTCTTTTTTATTCCTGAAATTCCTCTTTCAACAAATTCATCTTTTATATCTCTTACTATAACTTCCACACCTTTTGATGCAAAAGCCTGAGTTATGCCGGAACCCATTGTCCCTGCACCAAGAACACATACTTTTTTCATCTATATCCCTCCCCTAAATTTACCTGATCTATTTCATAGCTTTAATCTGGGATACCATTTCAGGTACAATCTTTCTGTAATCCCCAACTAAAGCAAGATCTGCTACTTTCATTATTGCAGCGCTTTCATCCTTATTTATAGCTACAATAAAATCACTATCCTGCATTCCTGCCAGATGCTGTATAGCTCCGGATATTCCACAAGCTATATACATTTTAGGCCTTACGGTCTTCCCCGTCTGTCCTACTTGATATGCCTTGTCTATCCATCCATTATCAACAGTTGCACGGGAACCTGCTATAGTTCCTCCCAGGAGATCCGCCAGTTCTTTCAGGACTTTGAAACCTTCCTGGCTGCCAAGTCCTCTTCCTCCAGACACTATGACATCTGCTTCCCCTATATCCATTACATTTTTTGCAACTTTTATCACCTGGTCTATCTTAATCTTAACATCAGAAGAGCTTACATCTGCCTTGAATTTATCTATGTCTGCAGTCCTGCTGTCATCTTTTCCAAGTTTTTCAAAAACTCCCGGCCTCACAGTTGACATCTGGGGCCTGTGATCGGCACACTCTATAGTTGCCATAAGATTTCCACCAAATGCCGGCCTCGTCATAAGCAAATTTTTTGACTCCATGTCAACATCAAGTCCCGTACAATCTGCCGTAAGTCCTGTTCTGAGTCTGGCCGCTATCCTCGGTCCCAGATCTCTTCCTATATATGTTGCACCTATGAGAAATACCTCTGGTTTTCTATCATTTATCAATTCACAGATGACTTTGGCATAAGCATCTGTGGTATAATGCCTCAAAAGCGGGCTGTCCGCATAGATCACCTTGTCAGCTCCATAAGCAACCAGCTCTTTAGCTGCATTGTCCATATCACTTCCAAGCAATACAGCAGTTAATTCAACCCCTAATTTGCCTGCCAGATCCTTGCCTTTTCCAAGCAATTCCAGTGCAACTTTCTGCAGCTCTCCGTCTCTCTGTTCTGCAAATACCCATACACCTTTGTAATCTGCTATGTTCATTATAAATCCCCCCTAATTAAATTAAGTGTTTTTCCTTTAATTTTGAAAGTGCATATGTTACAGCTTCCTTATATGGCTTATTAACTATTTCTCCTTTTCCTCTTGCCTCTTTCGTAGCAGTTCTTCTAACTCTTGTTGGAGAACCTGAAAGTCCAAGAAGGGATTTATCTACATCTATGTCGTCCGCATGCCATACCTTTATATCCTGCTTGAATATCTTAAATATGTTCTTCATATGCATATATCTAGGTTTATTCAGCTCTTTTATAGCTGTAAGAAGCACCGGAGTCTTCACGGTCACAGTCTCATAACCGTCCTCCAGGGCCTTTTTCACTTTTAACGTATTTTTGTCTTTAACTTCAACTTCTTCCACATAAGTCACCTGAGGTATGTGAAGAAATTCAGCTATCTCAGGACCAACCTGGGCGGTATCACCATCTATAGCCTGCCTGCCGGCAAATATAATATCATAGTCCAGCTTCTTCAGAGCACCCGACAGCGCATATCCTGTGGCACAGGTATCCGCACCTGCAAAAGCCCTGTCTGTTATAAGTATTGCATCGTCAGCACCCATTGCCAGGGCTTCCCTCAGTGCAACTTCTGCCTGGGGCGGTCCCATGCTTATTACTGTGACTTTTCCCCCTTCTTTTTCTTTTATAACCAGCGCCTCTTCGAGGGCATTTTTATCGTCCGGATTTATTATTGACGGAACACCTTCTCTTATCAATGTTCCTTTTTTAGGATCTATCTTAACTTCATTGGTATCTGGTACCTGTTTTAAACAAACAACTATATTCATTATAAGTTCCCCTCCTATCTAAATAACTTTCCTGAAATAACCATCTTCTGAACTTCTGAAGTTCCCTCGTATATTTCAGTTATTTTAGCATCTCTCATCATTCTCTCTACAGGATAGTCCTTAGTATATCCATATCCACCAAATATCTGAACCACTTTAGTAGTAACTTCCATGGCTACGTTGGCTGCTATCAGTTTAGCCCTTGCTGCATCCACGGTGTAATTAACTCCCCTGTCCTTATTTACAGCCGCCTTATAGACCAAAAATCTGGCAGCTTCTATCTCGGTATCCAAATCTGCTACTGTCCAGCCCAAACCCTGAAATTTAAAAAGCGGCCTTCCAAATTGTTTTCTCTCTTTCATGTATTCAATAGCTTCATCCAAAGCACCTTCTGCGATGCCGAGAGCCTGTGCGGCTATGCCGATTCTTCCACCGTCAAGAGTCTTCATTGCTATCGGGAAACCTCTTCCCTCTTTTCCTACCAGGTTCTCTTTTGGAATTATGCAGTCCTCAAATATCAACTCGGTAGTGGAAGAAGCTCTTATGCCCATCTTGTTTTCCCTTTTACCTATGGAAAAACCCGGTGTTCCCTTTTCAAGTATAAATGCAGATATTCCATGGGTGCCCTTGCTCCTATCCGTCATAGCAAATACTATGAAGGTATCTGCAACTCCTCCGTTTGTAATGAATATTTTTTGTCCGTTTAAAACATAATGATCTCCGTCAAGGATAGCCTGGCTTTGCTGGCCCGAGGCATCAGTACCTGCATTGGGCTCTGTCAAGCCGAAAGCGCCAAGTTTTTCTCCCTTTGCCAGAGGTACCAAATATTTTTGTTTTTGTTCTTCTGTACCAAATTGTTCAAGCAGTGAAGCACAAAGCGAAGTATGTCCTGACAATATGACTCCTGTAGTGGCACAAGCTTTGGAAACCTCTTCAACAGCCAATATATAAGACAGCGTATCTCCACCTGCTCCGCCATATTTAACTGGAAAAGGGATTCCCAGCATACCGTATTTAGCCATTTTATCCACTGTTTCCTGAGGAAATCTCTCGGTTTCATCTATTTCAGCAGCTATCGGCTTAACTTCGTTTTCGGTAAATTCATCTACCATCTGTTTTACAAATTGTTGTTCCCTTGTTAATGTAAAATCCATTTATTTTACCCCCTAATATAGTTTCATACTATAAAATATAGCCTCCAAATTATTTATTCTTAAAATTTTTCTCTCTTTTTTCTACAAAAGCCGTCATTCCCTCTTTTTGATCTTCTGTAGAAAAGCATTCACCAAATACTTCTGATTCGTAAGCTGTAGCTGTATCTATGTCACATTGAATTCCCCTATTTATGGCAACTTTGCTCATTCTAACAGCTATAGGTGCATTGGCCACTATTGTATTTGCCAGTTTTTTTGCTTCTTCCAGCAAATTTTCAGGTTCATATACACCGTTTACCAGACCTATTCTAAAAGCCTCATCAGCCTTTATCATTTTTGCAGTATATATGAGTTCTTTGGCCATGCCCAGTCCAACTACTCTTGCAAGCCTTTGAGTTCCTCCAAAACCCGGAGTAATTCCCAGTCCTACTTCTGGTTGTCCAAATTTAGCTTTTGTAGAAGCCAACCTTATATCGCAAGCCAAGGAAAGTTCACATCCACCGCCTAGAGCAAAACCATTTACCGCTGCTATAACGGGTTTTTCCAAATTCTCAAGTTTTCTGAAAACTTTATTGCCAAGTCTGCCGAATTTTCTTCCTTCAACAGAATTGAAATCTTTCATCTCAGTTATATCTGCCCCAGCTACAAAAGATTTCCCTGAACCAGTAACTATTACAGCCAGCACAGTATCATCTGCTGCAATCTCATCCAGAGCGCCATTTATTTCGGTTACTGTCTCCGAATTCAAAGCATTGAGTGCCTTAGGCCTATTTATTGTAAGCAGTGCCAGTTTCCCCTCTTTTTTCAGAATAATATTCTTATATTCCATATTGACCCTCCCCAAAGTTTTAATAATTTTAATAAATTTATGATAAAATTATATGATAAAATTAAATGTTTTATCGCAACAATTGTTAATAATATCACAAATATATGCAATAATAGTCAAAGTAAAATCCTTTGCTTTAACTATTATTATATACTTTGAAGTTACATATTTCAATATAAATAGTATAATTATTGCTACTTTTATCTAAAATTCAGAATTTTATACTGTACAGCTGTATTTGTTAAACAAATTTTTATTCCATATCATTTAACAGACAACTTAAAATCAGCAAGCTGTCACTTAAATGTACACCTTCTACTTTCACATCATCCGGAACTACCAGATCCACCGGCGCAAAATTCCAAATACCCTTTACTCCATTTTTTACCAGTATATCACAAACTTTCTGTGCATTAATGCTCGGAACACATATTATACCTATATCTATAGTATTCTCCTTTAAAAAATCAGGCAGATAGTCAATATCTTTTATTTCAATATCTCTTATCCTAAGGCCAATGAGTTTAGGGTTTACATCAAATATAGATTTTAATTCAAACCCCAATTTTTCAAAGCCGGTATAATTAGCTATAGCCTGACCTATATTCCCTGCACCTATTATCACTGTTTTATACAATTTCACAAGGCCAAGTATATTGCATATCTGGCTATATAATTCACTTACATTATACCCGTAACCCTGCTGTCCAAAATCTCCAAAACAATTCAAGTCCTGTCTTATTTGGGAGGCTGTAAACCCTATTTTTTCACTCAATTCTTTTGAAGATATTCTATCTACGTCGTTTTTCATCAGATCGCCTAAATATCTATGATATTTGGGCAATCTCCTTATCACAGCCATCGATATATTTTTTTTCTTATCCATAAAGCACCTCGTATTTATAAAATTTATTATCTTATCTATTATTATATTTATATAATTTATACTATTATTTAATTATATCATATGTCAATAGCTTCTTTTTCTATTATCTAATACAATATTTCAAATTAGGACTACAAAAAAGTTATCACCAATAGTAAAATATTAATGGTTAAGGAAGGTGTTATTTACTCATGGTAGTTTTAAGTTGTAAGAACATCCATAAAAGCTATGGAATAAAAGTTGTACTTGAAAATGTAACTTTCAATATAAATGAAGGAGACAAAATAGGTCTCATAGGTCCAAATGGAGCTGGTAAATCCACTTTATTCAATATTTTGACCAATAAATCCAGTTATGACAGCGGAGATCTATATATAGACAAATCAAAAAACCTGGGATACCTAACTCAGCATTTGTCTTTAAATTCCTCAAATACAATATATAAAGAAATGTACACTGTATTTAAGGATCTCGTAAATCTGGAAAAAAAATTGGGCAAACTGGAAACTCTGATGAGTGAGCCCTATGACTCACATAATGAAGAGTATCATAATAAATTGATAAATGATTACACTACTTTCTCTGAAATCTATAAAAACAGGGGAGGATATACCTACAAGGCAGAGATAAATAAAACTTTAAAGGGTCTGGGATTTTCCGAAGAAGAATACAGCACACCCATAGATGTACTGAGCGGCGGCAAAAAAACACGTGTTGCACTTTGTAAACTCCTTCTTATAAAACCAGACATACTCTTGCTTGACGAACCGACAAACCACCTGGATTTAGATGCCATAGAATGGCTCGAGGACTATTTAAAATCCTACAAAGGTACTGTAATATCAATATCCCACGACAGATACTTTTTAGATGCCATAACCAGTTCAACTATAGAGCTTATAAATGGCCATATAAATTGCTACAACGGCAATTATACCAAATACCTGGAGCTTAAAAAGAAAAATTATGAAGTCCAGCTAAAAGCATACAATATACAGCAGGAGGAAATAAAAAAGCAGGAGGAAATCATTAAAAAATACAGATCTTTCAACAGAGAAAAAAGTATAAAAGCAGCAGAAAGCAGGGAAAAAAGGTTAAACAAACTAAAAAGAATATCCCCTCCTGACAAAGATAAAAAAATAAAAAATGTTACATTTGAAACCCGGCTAAACAGCGGAAATGATGTACTACAAGTAGAAAATTTAAGCAAGGGTTTCGACAGCAATACTCTATTTCAAAATTTAAATTTTAAAATAGAAAGAGGTGAAAAAACAGCAATTATTGGTGAAAATGGCTGTGGAAAAACCACACTTTTTAAAATAATTATGGGAAAAATCAAACCTGATACAGGAAAATGTCTATTGGGCAAGAATGTAAAAATAGGGTATTATGATCAGGAACAGTCCGATTTGGATCCTGAAAACACAATTCTGGAAGAAGTATGGAATAAATTTCCCAAATTAACTGATACAGAAATACGAAATTCATTAGCAAGCTTTCTTTTCACCGGAGATACAGTATTTAAAAAAATTTCTTCTCTAAGCGGAGGTGAAAAATGCAGGATAAACCTACTAAAATTAATTTTATCTAAATCAAACTTTCTGCTTTTAGATGAACCTACAAACCATCTGGATATAAATTCAAGAGAAGCTCTGGAAAATGCACTGTTAAACTACAGCGGTACTTTGCTTGTAATTTCCCATGATAGATATTTTTTGAATAAATCTGTAAACAGGATATATGAATTAAGTAAAGATGGCATGAAAGAATATTTGGGAAATTACTCTTATTATGTCGAAAAGAAAAAAAACCCCTCGAGATTTGAAAATCAGGAAAAAATCAGCGGGAAAACCAAAACTCAGATGCAGCATGACAGAAGGAAGAAAAGGGATCTTGAAAAAAAACAGCATGAAAAAAAAGCTGAAATAGAAAATATCGAGCAGGAAATATCAACTTTAGAAAATTCTCTGACAGAGTTACAAAAAAAATTGTGCCTAAAAGAAATCTATTCCAACCCTAAAAAAAGCAGTGAAATAAACAAAAAAGTTTCAGACACACAACATAAAATAGATGGGTTATACAATAAGTGGGAAAAGATGCTGTAAACAAACGTGCGGCAGTATTTTTCCAAAGTCCTACCGCACTCAATACTATTTCCTATATTTTCCTATTTTTTCTTCCATGGTAATCCCGGAGGGCTTATAGTCTATTTTTACTACGGATGCCACTCTAGAGGCCCCGTATTTAACACATATATTCTGGGCCTTTTCCACTATTTTCAAAAGCCGGCTTAATTCCCCCTCCATCGTAGTCTCCATAGGTCCTACTTCATATTTAACTCCACAGGAATCTATGTACTCAATTACCTTATCAACTACTCCATAAAGCTCCTTTTCATCAACTAAAGGCAAAACCTGCAGACTCACGTTTGCCAGTGCCATAATATCAACCTCCTAACTACATTTTGAGAAGCTTCTTTAATTTTTTTACATTATTTCGGCTTATCGGCACCTCTGATTCTTCTTCATCATCCATAACCAACTTGTAAGTGCCGTTAAACCATGAATATAATTCTTTGATATTATCTATATTCACCAAAAAACTTCTATGAGATCTGAAAAAATTAGTTCTTTCTTCTATCTGGGCCAGGGTGTATCCTACCAGGTAACTGTCATCTTTCACCTTGACATACGTTTTATCATCTTTTATATAACAGTAATAGATATCATTCACATCTACCAGTATTATCTTTCCATGCCTTTCACAAGGTATTTTTTTTACAAGTTTCTTTTCTCTGTCCATCTTGTCTATCAATTCATTCAAAATATCCTTAGGTATTTTCTCATATTCCACATTCTTATTATTTTTTTGCATAAGCCTGTCTATAGTAACTGCTATTCTGCTTTCATCAAATGGCTTTAGCACATAATCCAGTGCATTTAGTTCAAATGCCTTTACTGCATGCTCTTCATAAGCAGTGACAAATATTATATCGATATTATCGTCAAACTTTTTGATATTTTTAGCTACTTCCATACCATTTTTTGCTGGCATATTTATATCTAAAAATACCGCATCAGGCTTTTTTGATTTTATAAGCTCCATGCCGGTTTTGCCGTCATATGCAATTCCCTCTACAGATATGCCTTCATGCTGTGATATTATATAGCTCAGTTCTTCTGCAGCAGGTATCTCATCTTCTACAATAACACATCTCAATTTATCCATCTACCGATGAAACCTCCCTCATTGATATTGAAAAACTAACCTTGGTTCCATTATTTACAGACGTCTTTATATCAAGTCCATGATCTTCCCCATACAATAGTTTCAATCTTTCATTTACATTCTTAAGCCCTATGCCCGGCCATTTAGTTAATACTTCCTTTAATCTCTTTTGATCCATTCCCACTCCCGTATCTCTTACGCAAAAACGTATTTCACCGTCTTCAAAAAATGCCTTGAGATACACCTCCCCGCCTTCCGGTTTAGGCAGTATGCCGTGCTTTACAGCGTTTTCAACAATGGGCTGAAGCACAAATACAGGTACTTTCTTATCCATCATTTCCTCCGGTACATCAATAATTAAACGAAGTCTGTCACCAAATCTGGCCGTTTCAATAGAAAGATAGGATTGGATAAATTCAATTTCATCTTTTAAATAGACAAAATCCTCCTGCCTTTTTAAAGTCTGTCTAAAATAATTAGATAAATCTATTATGAGTTCCCTAGCTTTTAGAGGATTTGTCCTGCAAAAAGATGCTATGGTATTTAGTGCGTTAAACAAAAAATGAGGTTCAATTTGAGCCCTTAAAGCCCTGAATTCTGCCGTAGATGCTTCTTTAGCCAATTTGTTTAACTTATACAACTCGATCTGGTTTGACAAGAGATCACTTAGTTCTTTCCCAAATTGCACGAAATAGGGATTGATGTTTTTCTTCGATCTCACCCCCAATCCAAGCACTCCTTCAAAACCTGAGTTAGGTATTTTAAAAGGGGCACATACAAAAAACATTGATCTGTCACTGTTTATCAATTCAATAACTCTGTAATCGGGCGACTTATTATAATTTTTTACCTCCTTTTTTAACTTGTCTTCACATATGTCAATTCCTGAATAGGCTAAGAATCCATTTTTATCTCCTATAAATATACCATCTGCATCAGTCATTTCATATATTATTTCAGAAACATTTTTTGCCGTCTTTCTGTCAAGTCCCTTTCTCATATAATTCATCGTTTTCTTTGCAATATTTAAAGCTCTCTGTGCCTCTATGGCACCAATTCTATTATATTCCTCCTTGGCACTTTTTATTATATTTATAAAAATCACCGATCCAAGTGAATTTATCAGTATCATAGGCACTGCTATGATATCCACCAGTTTAAGTGCAGCACTAAATGGCCTGGAAAGCAATAAAATTATAATCATCTGGCAGCATTCCGCCGATACTGCCCCTATAAATACGTGCTTTAAATTAAAATCTTCATCTTTTGAATACTTCTTTATAAGCCCTCCGATAAATCCCTCCGCCAAAGTGGCAACTCCACAGGAAAGGGCAGTAAATCCCCCTAAAAAATACCTATGGGTTCCAGCTATAATTCCAATTATTATTCCAAATATGGGTCCCCCTATATATCCTCCCACTATAGCTGCTATGGGACGGGTATTGGCTATGGCATCATGCAGCCCTATATAGCCTGCCTGAATGGAACCCATCGGCTTAATACTGTTCATGGCATATGGTTCCACATTCACACCTGTATAATTGCCTATAATGCCTAATATCCCAAAAAATGCTATAAGTGCAACCTTATCTATAAATTTCAGCTCACCCTTGATCATATTTTTCAAGACATGCGACTGGTTGTATATATATGCAGATATAGCTATAAGAGCCATGCTTTCAAGCAATTGAATATATATCAAAATTTACCACTCCTAGAAAAACCACTTTGCTTACTTTCTATCTCTATTAATAAATTATATAACATTATATAACAAAATTAAACTTATAACGAATAAAAAAATGTCAATTGGCCTTCTATTTTGACTTTTTAATGTACCTTTTCATCAATTCAGCGATTTTAGATAGAAAAATTAATACATTCATACTATCATTATGGATGTAAACCATTAAGTATCATATGTAAACCATTAAGCATTACTTGTATTTATTTATAAAATTTTAAGGGAGGTTGTTTTATGAACTCAATAGTGCTTGTAATTGTAGGAGCTCTTGTATTAGTTCTGGGTTACAGATTTTACGGCTCCTGGATTGCAGCTAAAGTACTGGTTTTAGACGAAACCAGAGAAGTTCCATCTAAAAAATTCGAGGATGGCCATGACTACGTTCCAACCAACAAATGGATACTTCTGGGCCATCACTTTGCCGCAATTGCAGGTGCAGGACCATTAATTGGACCTGTACTGGCAGCCCAATTTGGTTATCTACCAGGTGCACTGTGGATTTTAATAGGTGGTGTATTAGCTGGTGGAGTTCACGATATGGTAATTTTATTTGCTTCAGTCAGACAAGATGGACAATCCATTGCAGAGATCGCCAGAAAAAATTTAGGTGAAAAAATGGGTTTCATCACATCGATTTCAGTTATATTTATATTGATAATTACTATGGCAGGTCTTGGACTTCCAATAGTAAACTCACTCTACAACAGCCCCTGGGGTACTTTCACAGTTGGTTTTACCATTCCAGTAGCAATTTTTGTAGGTATTTATCTTAAATTCATAAGGCCTGGTAAAATAGCTGAAGGTACTGTCATAGGTATGGGACTCATCATTCTCGGAGTTGCCCTGGGACCTGTTATCCAGCACACGGCTATAGCTCCATATTTAACTTTCAATGTTAAACAGATGTCACTTATACTGGCTATATACGGTTTCTGCGCTGCGGTTCTTCCTGTATGGCTGCTGATGCTGCCAAGAGATTACTTAAGCACATATATGAAACTGGGTGTTATAGCACTGCTGGTAGTAGGTATCATATTGGTTAGGCCAACCCTTCAGATGCCGGCAATCACCAAATTTGTAGCAGGTGGAGGACCTATAGTTCCAGGCAAGGTGTTTCCGTTTGTATTCATAACCATAGCCTGTGGTGCACTGTCAGGTTTCCATTCATTAATCGGGTCAGGTACAACTCCTAAACTCATCGCAAATGAAAAGGACATACTGCCCATAGGTTTCGGTTCAATGCTTATAGAATCCTTTATAGCACTTATGGCACTGATAGCCGCAACCTGTCTTCCAACAGCCGATTACTTCGCCATAAACTCTGCACCAGCTGTATTTGCAAAACTTGGAATGATTCCAAAAGAGCTTCCCATGCTGTCACAGATGGTGGGTGAAAACCTGGCAGGCAGGCCTGGTGGAGGTGTATCCCTTGCAGTAGGTATGTCCTATGTATTTTATAAAATACCAGGCATGGAGGGACTGATGTCCTACTGGTATCATTTCTGCATAATGTTTGAAGCGCTGTTTATCTTGACTACAATAGATGCAGGCACCAGAATAGGAAGATACCTAATACAGGATTTGATAGGTAAAGTTTCCAAGCCTCTTGCAAAAAAGGATTCCTGGTTCAATATAGTTTTCTTCAGTTTTCTTATGTCATTTGCCTGGGGGTACTTGCTGTACACCGGTAATATATCAACCATCTGGCCGCTGTTTGGTGTAGCCAACCAGAGTTTGGCAGCCATAGCTTTTGCAATTGGTACTTCGGTTCTAATAAGAATGGGCAAGAAAAAATATATACCAATTACAGTAATACCTATGGTTTTCATAAGTGTGGCAACCTTAACGGCATCTGTTGAAAATATAACCGGAAACTACATTCCAAATCATAAGACTTTGCTTACAGTATTATCCGTCATATTGATAGTCATACTGGTAGTCATACTTTACGAAAGTATCAGACATTGGATTACAGATTTGAAATCCGGGAAATTTGATAAAGAAACAGAAAACAATGCCATTTAATAACAGTAAATACTTTTGATAAAAATTGCCTCAAAACATTTTGAGGCAATTTTTTTGTACTTTTTATTTATTGAATTCCATTTACATTTGAATTAATACCGTTTACATGTCATTTTTAACATTTCACATATTATTTGCTGAATTTAAAGAATATTCATGTTATAATGTCATTGACATATTATGTTAATAATTTATAGGGGGAATTCATATGAACTCATTAGTATTGGTAATCATAGGAGCTCTTGTATTAGTTCTGGGCTACAGATTTTACGGCTCCTGGATTGCGGCCAAAGTACTGGTTTTAGATGAAACCAGGGAAGTTCCGTCTAAAAAATTCGAGGACGGTCATGACTACGTTCCAACCAACAAATGGATACTTCTGGGCCATCACTTTGCCGCAATTGCAGGTGCAGGACCATTAATTGGGCCTGTACTGGCAGCCCAATTCGGCTACCTGCCCGGTGCACTGTGGATTTTAATAGGCGGTGTATTTGCTGGTGCCGTACACGATATGGTGATTCTATTTGCTTCAGTCAGACAAAACGGGGAATCCATTGCTGAAATTGCCAGAAAAAACCTGGGAAAAAGAATGGGTTTTATAACTTCTATTGCAGTCATATTTATACTTATAATAAGCTTGGCAGGTCTTGGACTCCCAGTTGTCAATTCACTCTACAACAGCCCCTGGGGTACTTTCACAGTTGGTTTTACCATTCCAGTAGCAATTTTCATAGGTATTTATCTTAGATTTATAAGGCCTGGTAAAATAGCTGAAGGTACCATTATAGGTATGGCACTCATCATTCTCGGAGTTGCCCTGGGACCTTTTATCCAGCACACGGCTATAGCTCCTTTCCTGACTTTCAACACCAAACAGATGTCAGTTATTCTAGCTGTATACGGTTTCTGCGCTGCAGTTCTTCCTGTATGGCTGCTGCTTCTCCCAAGAGATTACTTAAGCACATATATGAAACTGGGTGTTATAGCACTGCTGGTAGTAGGTATCATATTTGTCAGACCAACTCTCCAGATGCCGGCACTTACCAAATTCACAGCAGGCGGAGGACCTATTATTCCGGGGAAAGTGTTCCCATTCCTATTCATAACCATAGCCTGTGGTGCACTGTCGGGGTTCCATTCTCTCATAAGTTCCGGAACTACGCCCAAACTCATTTCAAATGAAAAGGATATACTGCCCATAGGTTTCGGTTCAATGCTCATAGAATCCTTTATAGCACTTATGGCACTGATAGCCGCAACCTGTCTTCCAACAGCCGATTACTTCGCCATAAACTCTGCACCAGCTGTATTGGCCAACCGTGGACTGATTCCAACAGAGCTACCCATGCTGTCACAGCTGGTGGGTGAAAACCTGGCAGGCACGCCTGCTGGGGACTTATCTCTTGCAGTAGGTATGTCCTATGTATTTTATAAAATACCAGGCATGGAGGGACTGATGTCCTACTGGTATCATTTCTGCATAATGTTTGAAGCGCTGTTCATCTTGACCACAATAGATGCAGGTACCAGAATAGGCAGATATCTGCTTCAGGATCTTTTCGGTAAAATATACAAGCCTTTCTCAAAGAGAAATTCCTGGGCAAATATAGTGTTTTTCAGCGTTCTTATGTCTTTTACCTGGGGATATTTGCTCTATACAGGCAATGTAAGCACCATCTGGCCAATGTTCGGCACTGCAAATCAGATGCTTGCAGCTATAGCTTTTGCTATTGGTACAACCATAATCATAAAAATGAAAAAACAAAAGTATGCTATGATAACCATAATACCTATGGTGGCCATATCCATAATAACCATTACAGCTGCTATCTCAAACGTATTTGGCAACTACCTGCCAAAAGGCGAGATGCTTTTAGCCGTACTTTCCATAGTACTTCTGGTACTGCTCGTAATCATAATATATGAGAGTGTCAAAGTGTGGATAAGGGATTTGAAGAATATAAAAGCTGCAAATAAAGACACTGTAATATAAAAATTAATCCACAATGTGGATAAGTTCTCTTCCGCATTGTGGATATTTATATCTGATTTATTCAAATAAATTCACTAAATTTTTGAACATGTTTTTGTTTCCCTTTATTTTCTGTTCATTGCCCAGAACACATATATTATTTTTACCCATTGCATCAGAAATAAGTTTTGAACATTTCCTTATATCCTCAACTTTGGTGTTTAGTATTTCTCTTCTCTCTTTTTGCAGATCTTCATAAGTTATGTGTTTTATATAATTCTCCACAGCACTTTCACCTTCCATGGAAGGTGAAAGTGGAAAATCCAAATTGGATATAGTTCCTATTATATATTTAACCATCTGTCTGTCATCTGCATTGAAATTTTCAAAGAATTTTCCAGCTTCATCATACACTTCAACGGTATTCTTCAAGTTTGGATCCCTATAGGATGTAAAAAACATATTTCCATTTCTCTGGAAGGAGGCAAAACTTCCATATGCACCGCCCTGAACTCTCACCTGATTCCACAGATATTCATAATTTGCTATGGATTTTAACACCTGCAAACATCCGCTGTAAGAATAACCAAGCTCTATATAATTATAAGCTTTAGCTACATATTGTATCTTGGAAGACGTCATAAGTCCTTCATTTTTAGCTTTCAAATCAAATTTATACGGGATTTTAGAAACACCGTTATTTTTAAATTCAGATAAAAGTTTCCCTGCACTGCTTTCAAAATTATCATAGTCATTTTTATCGCAAGTAACATTTAAAATCAAATTTTTACTGGTAAATATACTGCTGGCAACTTTTTCTAAATTTTGCCTTATTTCTTCCGTTTTACTTTCAAAATTATTTTCCAAATCAGATATGAATTTATAAAATTCCAGTCCGCTCAACATATCTTCATATTTACTTGCAGGTGAAAAATACGAGGATACGTGATTTGCAACCACTATATGACCTCTTTCAAAAATATTCATTTCAATTCTCGATTTAGTCTCTTGAATTATTTCCTTCAATCTCTTTTTTTCATCAAACCTGGTATAATTTATCACTTCATTTAATAAAGAAAGTAATTTTTCTAAATTATTTACAAGAACTTTTGACTTCACTATGAATTTAGGATAAAATTCCCTGCTGTCACCGTTCTTTGTAAAGGGCTGAGAATAATAATCTATTCCTCCAGTATATATATTTATTTCCTTTGACAGCTCATCATAATGATAATTCCTCGTACTTATTTTTCCGAGAACAGTACCTAAAAGTGATATATACGGAATAAGTTTCTCTTCTACTCCCCCCGTATCGAAATAAAGATTTATGTAATATATTCCATTGGTGGGCACAGGATAAAAGAGTGTCTTTATATTCTGTATCCTTTTCTCCACAAATTGAAGTTTTTTGGCATTGGGTTCTATATCCTCTATGGACAAAAGAGGTATCTTCATCAGATCCTCCCTGCTGTCTCGAGTCATCTGCCTTTTTTTCAACCTCGATGTATTTTGAATTATACCTTGAATTTCATCTTCTGAAAGACTGTTTTTAAAATTTCTCAGTTTTTTCTTCAATAATTCGTCTTTTTTTTCTTCAAGTCCTCTTTTAGGTTTAACTGTCAGTATGGAACTGTGACCATTTTTTAAAATATATCTGTCAATAAGGTTTTCAAAATAATTATTGTCCAGTTGAGATTTTATCTTGTTCAGTACGGGTTCATAGCCAAGATGAAGCCACGGCTTTCTGTCGTACAGCCATCCATCCATACATCTCATGCCATATATAAGCCCCTTTGGATATCCCTTATAATCCGCTTCTCTCAGCTGAAACTCCTTTATGTTTATGGATGCCTCCATCAACTCCCTGTCAACACCGTTATTTACAATATCTTTTAATGTATCTTCAACTATTTTTTGAAATCTGGCTTTTTCCCTTTCATTGGACCCTTTTACCACTATTCCAAACATGGGCTGAAGTATTCCGGATTCAAATACGCCAAATACATCTTTTCCTACCTTGGCATCAATCAAGGCCTTTTTAAGCGGGGAGTACGGAGTTTCCAAAAGCATATGCTCAAGTATATCAAAAGCCAGATACAATTCATTATCCACGGCTGTCCCAACAGAATAATTCAAACTTAAGAAGGTCTTATTTTCCTCTTTCTCAGCACTTGAAATAGGATATTCCGTTGTCACATCATTTCTATTCTGAAAGGGTCTTTGTTTCAGTACAGCAGAATCTATATATCTTTTAGTAAAATGACTCAAGTATTCACTATCCAAAAACTTAAGCTTTTCCTCTATATCCATATTACCATACAAATATATATAGCTGTTAGACGGATGATAATATTTACTGTGAAAATCCAGGAACTGCTGCTGGGTAAGCTGCGGTATTATATCCGGATCTCCCCCCGATTCCACTCCATATTGTGTATTCGGGTAAAGGGATTCAAGCATCTTTCTAAACAATATGGATTCCGGAGATGAGAAAGCTCCCTTCATTTCATTGTAAACCACACCTTTATAAGTTATATCATCCTCTTTACTGTTTAATTCATAGTGCCATCCTTCCTGCATCATTATTTCAGGATATTTATATATATTGGGATGAAAAACCGCATCAAGGTAAACATCCATAAGATTCTCGAAATCCCTGTCATTTACACTTGCAACCGGATACATGGTTTTATCAGGAAAAGTCATTGCATTCAAAAAAGTATTGAGAGAACCCTTTACCAATTCCACAAAGGGCTCTTTAACAGGAAATTTTTCCGAACCGCAGAGTACAGAATGTTCAAGTATATGGGGCACCCCCCTGCTGTCATCCGGCGGAGTCCTGAAACTTATAGAAAACACCTTGTTGTCGTCTTTATTTTTCAAGAAGAACAACCTCGCCCCGCTTTTTTCATGATAAAAAAGCATTCCAATAGAATTTATATCCTCCAATTTTTTCTGTTCCATCAACTTAAAGCCGCTGTAAGTTTTCCCTACTTGCATATAATTAATTCTCCTTTCTCTGTTTTTTAATCCAGCTTTCCAATTCATCATAACATCCAAGTGCTTCCCTATATCCTTGATTATACAATTCTATAAGCTTATACTTATTTTTTTCTATTCTTCTAACTCTCAAAGGCTTTTCAGGCCGGATTACAAAAGCATCTCCTTTTTTTCTGAGCCTCTCTATATAGCTTAAAGTAAGGTTATATCTTCTAT
The DNA here is from genome assembly GCF_041224415.1 of Clostridium lapidicellarium. Taxonomy (NCBI): domain Bacteria; kingdom Bacillati; phylum Bacillota; class Clostridia; order Eubacteriales; family Clostridiaceae; genus Clostridium; species Clostridium lapidicellarium. The sequence continues at coordinate 51,661 of NZ_JBGFFE010000016.1, forward strand.
ACCTATTTATCATAGCTTCTACCAGCCCATTATATTCAGGATATATCTTTTTAGCCAGAAATTTCATTTTAAAAGGTTTTTTTATGTAATCTCTATTTCTAGTCAAAATAATTATATTTTTCCTATTACCATCCCTTATGGATTTTTTTATGGGAATAGGATCGGAAATCCCTCCATCAAGCAAATCCATCCCTTTAAATTTAACTATTGGAGCCATAAAAGGCAAACTGCTGGAAGCCCTTACCGCCTTAAATATTTCTTCTCCCCTGCATTTATCCTTTTCGAAATATACGGGTTTTCCACTGCGGCAATCCGTGGCACCAACTATGAACTTTTCTTTTGCATTGCTAAAAGCGTCTACGTCAAATATTTCTAATTTATTGGGTATTTCATTGAAGATAAAATCCGCCCCGAAAATTCCCTTTTTAAATATAAGATTTCTATAGCTCAAATACCTGGGATCATCTACATAGTTTATATTTATTTTCTTGTTTCTTCCCTTCTGTCTGGAAATATAGGAGCAAGCATTACAAGCCCCCATGGAAACTCCTATAATATAAGGTAAATATAAATTCTTTTCCATAAATAGATCAAGTACTCCGGCAGTATACAGGCCTCTCATTCCTCCGCCCTCTAAAACCAATCCTATGTTCTCCATTATCTTGCCCCTCTTTCACCTATATATTTATTATATTTCCCAGGTAAAATTTTATCATTAATATATTATTTTAACATATATAAATAACTTAGTGAAGATGCACAATTTAACTTTAAAAGCAATGGACACCACTAAATTTTTTAGCAGTGTCCATATATAATCCATGTAAAATCATGTCTATTTCAGTTTTAGCAAGAGTTCTCCGGTTTTAACCCTCTGTCCTTCTTTTACAAATATTCCTTCAACTGCTCCTGAAACATTGGCTGTAACATTTGTCTCCATTTTCATAGCCTCTATTACAATTAAATTCTGGCCCTCTTTAACTTCATCTCCAGTTTTCACAAGCACTTTAACAATATTTCCCGGTATACTTGCCCCTATTTCCTGGTCATTGTTGGGATCTGCCATTACAGACGAATTTTCCTGAACTGCAGCACCTCTGGAAAATGACTTATCCTTCATTCTTATGTCTCTCTTGTTACCATTTATCTCAAATACCAAGAATCTGTATCCTTCAGAGTCGGCTTCCGTGATCTCAAGAAGCTGTACATATAAACTGCGGCCTTCTCCTACTTCAACTTCACAAAGTTCACCTACGGAAAGTCCATAGAAAAATGTACTGCTCTCCATATGGCTGAGATCTCCAAACTCATCCACAAACTTCAGATAATCTTCAAATACGTCGGGGTAAAGAGCATAACTGATAATCTCTTTTTCATCAAATTTTCTCTTGTATTTCCCGCTCAAATAATCTTCTATCTTTGAGAAATCTTCAGGCGGCAAAAATTCTCCCGGTCTTCCGGCTAATGGTTTTTCCCCTTTCAATACAAGCTTCTGGAGCTTTTCAGGGAATCCTCCCATGGGTTGGCCCATCATGCCCTTAAAATAAGAAACTGTGGAGTCAGGGAAGTTTAAATTCTTTCCTTTTTCATATATATTCTTTTCGTCCAAATTGTTTTGCACCATGAATATGGCCAGATCGCCCACAACTTTTGAAGACGGAGTCACTTTAACTATGTTTCCAAGCATCTTGTTTACCCTGGTGTACATATTTTTTACATCCTCAAAACGATCTCCCAATCCAAAACTTTCAACCTGCGGTTTTAAATTGGAATACTGACCTCCTGGAATTTCGTATTTGTATATCTCAGCAGTGCTGGACTTGAGGCCCGATTCAAACTGACTGTATACCGGCCTCACATCCTGCCAATAATCTGACATTTTCTGGATATTATCCAAATCAAGTCCCGTATCTCTCTCTGTATGCTGTAATGCCGCTACCAAAGAGTTGAGTGACGGCTGGCTTGTAAGTCCCGACATACTACTGAAGGCGGTATCCACAACATCAACTCCTGCCTGAGAAGCCATAATAAGTGTAGCAACTCCATTTCCCGTAGTGTCATGGGTATGAAGGTGGATTGGTATGGATATTTCATTCTTAAGAGCTTTTATAAGCTTATACGCTGCATAAGGTTTCAAGAGAGAGGACATATCCTTTATTCCCAAAATGTGAGCACCGGCTTTTTCTATGCTTTTAGCCAGATCAACATAATATTTCAACGTATATTTATCTTTTTTGTCATCGAGGACATCTCCCGTATAACACATGCAGGCTTCGGCTATCTTACCCTGGTTTGCCACTTCATCTATGGCAACTTCCATACCTTTAAGCCAATTCAGGGAATCAAATATCCTAAATACATCAATACCTGATTTAGCAGACTGTTTTATAAATTCCCTTATGACATTGTCAGGATAATTCTTATATCCTACAGCATTTGCACCTCTCAGGAGCATTTGGAATAATATATTAGGTATTTTTTCTCTCAATTTCTCAAGTCTCTCCCATGGAGATTCCTTCAAAAATCTATAGGCTACATCAAATGTGGCTCCTCCCCACATTTCCATAGAAAACAGATCTTTGGTCAGCACGGACTGGGCATCTGCTATTTTTAGCATATCCCTGGTCCTCATTCTAGTAGCCATAAGAGACTGATGTGCATCCCTCATGGTAGTGTCCGTAATCAAAAGTTTCTTCTGGGATTTTATCCAATCCACAAGGCCATCCGGTCCCTTTTGATCCAATATCTGTTTGGTTCCTGACAAATTTGCTTCCTTTTTAACCTCCGGTACAACTGGAACATTGAAATCTGGTTTTTTGCCGTGAGTTTCGTTTATCACCTTTTCTCCTATAAATTTCATTATTCTCAGTTCTTCATCCGGCTTGGGCTTTATATCAAACAGTTCAGGGGTATCCTCTATGAAATTAGTGTCACATTGTCCTCTCCTGAACTTCTCACTGCTCAATACATTTATCAAGAATTGGGCATTTGTCTTTACTCCCGAGATAACAGTCTCTTTCAGGGAACGTATTGATTTTCTTATTGCATCTTCAAAAGTCCTAGACCATGATATATCTTTTACAAGCAGGCTGTCATAATAAGGACTTATAACCGCCCCCGTAAATCCGTTGCCGCCGTCAAGTCTTATTCCAAAACCGGATCCTGTCCTGTACATATCAATTCTTCCAGTGTCCGGTGCAAAATTATTAAGTGGATCTTCCGTAGTAACCCTGCACTGTATGGCATAACCATTTAATTTAATATCACTTTGAGAATTTATTCCTATTTCCTTTGAATTAAGTGGATAACCTTCTGCTATGAGTATCTGGGCCTGAACAATATCTATTCCCGTAACCATTTCACTTACTGTATGTTCCACTTGAATTCTCGTATTCATCTCTATAAAATAGTGATTTCCACTTTTGTCAACTAAAAACTCCAGTGTTCCCGCACTTCTATAACCTATACTTCTAGCAATTTTCAGTGCGTCTTCACATATTTCATTTCTCTTTTCCTTCGAAAGAGCTATGGCCGGAGTAAATTCTATTACCTTTTGATGTCTTCTCTGGATAGAACAATCTCTTTCATATAAATGAACCATGTTGCCATATTTATCACCAAGTACTTGAACTTCAATATGTTTGGGGTTTTCAATATATTTCTCTATGAATATGTCTCCGGATCCAAAGGCCTTTTGGGATTCGTTCTTTGCACTATTGTATGCGTCTATAAGCTCCTCTTCTTTTCTCACTATCCTCATGCCTCTGCCGCCGCCGCCAGCTGCTGCTTTAATCATAACCGGGTATCCGCAAAATCTTGCAGATTCCAGCGCTTCCTGCTCTGTCCGTATAGGTTTTTGAACCCCCGGTATTGTCGGTACTTTGACTTTCTTTGCGGCGATTTTTGATTTTATTTTATCACCAAGCATTTCCATCATATTTGAAGTAGGCCCGATAAATTCTATACCTGTTTCTTCACATTTTCTCGCGAATTCAGGATTTTCTGCAAGGAATCCATATCCAGGATGTATTGCATCTGCATTCTTCTCCAATGCTACATTTATTATCTCGTCAATATCCAGGTATGCTCCCACAGGATCTTTGTCTTTTCCTATCAAATAGGACTCGTCAGCTTTAGTTCTAAAAAGAGATCTTTTATCTTCATTAGAATATATAGCTATAGTAGTTATTCCTAATTCTTGACAGGCTCTGATTATTCTTATGGCAATTTCTCCTCTATTTGCCACAAGCACTCTTTTAAATTTTCTCATAGATCACTCATCCCCCTTAATAAAAATTAAAAATGCTGCATATTTATTAATTTATATAGTTAAATCTAAATGACATAACACTATTATATATAAGTAACAAAATTATTTCAATTGAATTTTATTTATTTTTTGTATTCATTTATTAAATTCATTTAAACTACATATAATAAATATTTCATCATAGATACTTCTATTTACAGGAAAACTCCTTTTCCCCCATAAACCGAGTACCGCCCTGCAATTTCTATAAGTTCAAAAAATCAATATCAATACAAATCATTATATATCCTACTAATACTTTTGTAAATAGTATATTACATATATTATTTATGTTACCTTATACTATGATAAAATATCCAATAGTATGTCACATTAGTAACTCCGCCTCCCTTTGGTCCGGCGGAGTAAGCGACTCGCACCAAATCCAAGATTTGGGCTCCCAACCTAGGTAACTCCACCTCCCTTTGGTCCGGCGGAGTAAGCGACTCGCACCAAATCCAAGATTTGGGCTCCCAACCTAGGTAACTCCACCTCCCTTTGGTCCGGCGGAGTAAGCGACTCGCACCAAATCCAAGCTTTGGGCTCCCAACCTTCGTAACTCCACCTCCCTTTGGTCCGGCGGTGTAAGCGACTCGCACCAAATCCAAGCTTTGGGCTCCCAACCTTCGTAACTCCACCTCCCTTTGGTCCGGCGGAGTAAGCGACTCGCACCAAATCCAAGATTTGGGCTCCCTGCTTATCTTTCTCCCAATTTTAAATTGGGAACTGCATTTAGACTCAGCGGGCTGGTAACACCTTTCATATACTCAAAATAAGCGGCACTCCCTATCATGGCTGCATTGTCGGTACAGAGTACAAAATCGGGAAACATCACATTTATGTCATTGTCATGCCCTCTCCCAATCAAAGTATCCCTGAGACATGTATTGGCCGCCACTCCTCCTGCTACAGCCATTTTGTCAGCGTGTTTCAACTTACACGCCTTCATTGAATTGTCAACTAAAACGCTGACAACAGCTTTTTGAAAGGAAGCCGCCACATCTGCCCTGTTTATGGATTCTCCCTTCATTTTTTTCTGATTCAGATAATTCAGCACAGAAGATTTTAATCCGCTGAAAGAAAAATCAAGAGAACTGCTGTCATGAAAATTGGCCCTGGGGAATTGAATAATATCCGGATTGCCTTTCTTGGCCAGCTTATCGATTTTTGGGCCCCCAGGATATCCAAGTCCAATGGCCCTTGCCACTTTGTCGTAGGCTTCTCCCGCAGCATCATCCCTGGTTTGGCCCATAACTTCAAATTTCCCATAATCTTTCATATAAACCAAATAGGTATGACCTCCAGATACTATCAGGCAGACAAAAGGCGGCCTTAAATTCTTATACTGTATAAAATTAGCACTTACATGACCCTCTATGTGATTCACTCCAATCATAGGCTTATGAAGGGCATAGGAAAGTCCCTTCGCATATTGGAGTCCCACAAGAAGTGCGCCTACAAGCCCCGGCCCATATGTAACCCCCACAGCATCTATGTCACTGAGATTTACCTTAGCCTCTTCCAGTGCCTCTTTTACCACTATGCTTATAACTTCTATATGTTTTCTTGACGCCACTTCCGGTACTACGCCGCCAAATTTTTTGTGAATATTTATCTGTGAAGATATTATATTGGACAGTACTTGTCTTCCATTAACTACAACAGCTGCAGAAGTTTCATCACAGCTGCTTTCAATACCTAATATTTTCATATCTCTATACATAATTGCTTCTTTACCTTTCATTTAAATTATTTCAAACATTTATCCAACCTAAGAATCACTTGATATCTATTTCTTTGAATTATACTACTTATCTTTTTCATAGTATAGTAGGATCTCATTAAGAGCACAATGACACTGCACTTATCCGCTGTGATATAATAAGTAATATACCGACTTAAAACTGATAAGGAGTAAAAACTTATGGATAAATCCTACGCTAAAATCATAGTAAAAGGTTCTCCCATAACCAAATCAAATTTTAAATTGTTCAATGTGAAAGGGAGGGCCATATTGCCTTATAATTCAGGTAAATACCATGACAGGTATGCAGTATATGAAGAACAGATAGCCTATGAATGCAGGAGTCAAAATCCTGGAACAGTTATATCGGAATCTCTGATAGCCATATTAAAGGTGTATTACAAAAGCAGGAAAAGGCATCCTGACACCAGCAATATAACCAAAAGTATTTTCGATGGGATTGAAAAAAGCGGCCTCATAATAAACGACGCCCAAATCCGCAAAATAGTTACAGAAGAATTCTACGACAGAGAAAATCCGAGGTTTGAACTAGAGTTGTTCGGTGAAAGCTATTACAATTTAAAATACATCGTTTCCAGAAACGATCCTATAAAGGAAAAGATAAATTATTCACCTCCTCCAAACAGGAAAAAAATTCATAAAAGCATTGTGAAACCACAAAACTGCGGGAAAAAATCTTCATCGCCCAAATGCCAAATTTGTGGGAAACCCCTTCAAAGAGATGAAATAATATCTGCAAACAACGGTAAAACTCTGATATGTAAAGATTGTTTTAACAAGCTATTCAAATAGATATTAAAACCGTACCGGGACTTATGTAAATCAAACCTGGGTACGGCTTTTTTCCTAAAATATTACTGCATGTATTATTCCTTAAAAAAATTATCGATTATTTTTTCCGCCATTCTCTTTTCAATATTGGCTTTTACCACAAGCATGATCACGATCATTATAAGATCATTTAAGTTTTCTTCTGGGCTTTTATCACAATTTTCGTTCAAAATGCCTTTCTTTTCAATATTATTTTTAAAGCTGTCCGCAAAAGCTTTTACCTCGCCGTCCTCTATTTTCAAAAAGGTTTTATAAATATCATTTAAATTTTCCCCACTGCTCTTACCTGACATTATAGAGTTTACTATAGGTGAAAATAAACTTTGAATATCGCTTATGGACAATATCTGTTTCAGATAATAAATCAATATGATCAAAATCATATGCTGTTTAGAATATTTCTTCTTTTTAGGAGGCATGAGTATACCTGCTTTAGTATAATTATTTATCATCGTTTTAGTAATAGTCCTGTCTTTTTTATTTCTCTTCAAATATCCCAATTTATCTTCAATAAATGTAGTAACCTGATCCATGTACAGATCTATATCCGGTATGCTTTCAAATTTTAACTGTGTAAAATTTTCAAGTTCCTCTATCAATTCTTCCAATGTATTTTTAACCACATCAAATCCTCCTACTTAACAAAATAAGCAATCAAACATCACAGGCATATAAAATTCATTTTACACATATTATTATACCATATATAAAAAAGGTGCAGAAAATTTCCGCACCCTTTAAACTATGCAGTTTTATTATCCGCCCTTCTAACTTTCTTGGTAGCTACGATGTTCACACCTGAACCCACTGCATTTTTCAGTACAACATCTCCTATATTTACAGGGGCTTTAACCACTACTCCCTTCAATTCCTTTATACATTCAAATATTTTTCCCTTTGGTATGTCTCTTTCTGTTTTCACAGGTACAACATCTATTTCTCCACCTTCTACATATACAGAAGAAGTAACTATCCTGGTTGGATTGGTGCATTCTTTCTTGCCGTATTCTTTTCCCCTATTGCAGGTATTCCCTGTAACTTCTATTACTTTATTCCCCTCCAATTTAACCAGGAGCTGGCATCCCATGGGACAGCCTATGCAGGTTAATCTTCTTTCATTCATAAGATCACTTCCCTTCTACTTTCACGGTTATTGTCTTACAATTTGGATATTTGTCTAAAAGTTTTCTGGTAAGTTTTACATCCTGCATTTCTCCGGGTGTAAGTATCCTCTTTTTTATATGCATTTCCCTGACATCATCAAAATATACAGATATAAAACTATCTTTAAACACATTTCCAACTCTGAATCTAATATCTATGAATTTTTCCACATTCTCAGGATTAATATACTGTGGAACTGTATACCTAACTCCATCTACAGCCAAAACCTCTATCTTATTACCGTCAAATCTCTTCCCTTTTACATATTTAGCGGCACTTTTCCCCGCGTTCACACTCTCCATTGTAACATTGTCAACTAAATCATGAACATGAAGCACATTCCCGCAGGCAAACATTCCATCTATATTGGTTTCCAAACTTTCATCCACAACGGGTCCCCCGGTTATATTCGATAATTTCACTTCAGCTTTTCTTGAAAGTTCATTTTCAGGCAGCAATCCAACAGACAAAAGCAAGGTATCACAAGGTATATACTCCTCAGTACCCTTAACGGGTTTTCTGTTTTTATCCACTTTGGCAATGGTCACGCCTTCCACTCTTTCCTTTCCCTTTATATTTACCACCGTATGGCTCAGTTTGAGCGGAATATTAAAATCATCAAGACACTGCACTATATTCCTCTTAAGCCCGCTGGAATAAGGCAAAAGTTCCACTACAGCCTTAACCTTGGCACCTTCAAGTGTCATTCTTCTGGCCATTATGAGCCCTATATCGCCGGAACCCAGAATAACCACTTCTTTGCCCGGCATATATCCTTCCACATTTACAAATTTCTGGGCGGAACCGGCTGTATATATACCTGCGCACCTGCTTCCAGGTATATTTATTGCACCTCTCGGTCTTTCCCTGCACCCCATGGACAGGATTATGGATTTAGCTTTTATCTCCAGTATGCCATCTTCTTCGTTTACCGCCGTTATAACTTTGTCTTTGCTGAGATCCAGCACCATAGTATTCAATTTATATGGAATATCCATGGATTTCACTTTGTCTATGAACCTCTGTGCATATTCGGGTCCCGTAAGCTCCTCCTTGAAAATATGGAGTCCAAATCCATTGTGAATACACTGGTTCAGTATGCCGCCGAGTTGATTTTCCCTTTCAAGTATCAATATATTATCTATGCCTTCTTCTTTCACTGACACGGCTGCTGCAAGCCCTGCAGGACCGCCGCCTATTATTACCACGTCATATTCTTGCATATTCAAGACCTCCTCATTATTCAATTGACAATTTACAGTGGACAATTGATAATTGTAAATTGTCAACTGTCAATTGTTAGTTATTATCTGGTCTATATTCAGGCCGGTACATTCTCCTTATCTTTTCCCACCAACAAGTTCGAATCTTTCCCTGACTTAGTTACTTCTTCAGGTGAAATATTGAGTTCCCGTGCCAGAATCTGAACTACTCTAGGGCCGCAAAAACCACCCTGGCATCTTCCCATTCCTGCCCTGGTCCTCTTTTTTACTCCATCTACACTTCTTGCTCCAAGCGGCCTCTTTATAGCATTTACTATTTCACCTTCAGTAACAGTTTCACACCTGCATATTATTCTGCCATATTTAGGATCTTCGGCAATGAGCTTTTTTCTCTCCTCATTGGTCATCTCTCTAAATTTAGGTATTCCCTTTCTTATAGGGTTGAACTCACTGTTTTTCCCGGGCTTTAATTTATCAATTATGATATCCCTGATAACAGCTGCTATGGCGGGTGAACTTGACAGTCCCGGAGATTCAATGCCTGCTGCATTTATAAAGTTTTCAGCATCTTCAGCTTCACCAATCACGAAATCACCCGTACCATGAGCCCTCAGTCCTGAAAATGATGTTATAACCTGCCTCATAGGCAATTTTTTTACGCTGAGAGATGCTTTGGAAATTATAAAATTCAGACCTTTATCCGTAGTATTCAAATCTTCCTTATCATCTATGTCCTCCGCATCAGGACCTATTAAAAGATTCCCATCCACTGTAGGGGTGACCAGAACTCCCTTGCCCAATTTAGTGGGCAGTTGAAATATGATCCTGGAAACGATATCTCCAACTGATTTGTCAAAAAGACAATATTCACCTTTTCTTGGAATTATATTCAGTTTTTTATCACTTACCATATTATTTATCTCATCTGAAAATACCCCTGCTGCATTGACCACAATTTTACTTTCCACATCACCCCTGTCAGTTTTTATCAAGTATCTTCCACTGTTTTTTACTATGGAAGTCACTCTGGTATTCAACTTAAACTTCACTCCATTTGTAAATGCATTTTCCGCCAGTGCAATGGTCATCTCATAGGGACAGACTATTCCGCCGGTAGGGGCGTAAAGTGCAGCTTCCACATTGTCCGACAGGTTAGGTTCCATTTTCTTTACTTTATCCTCATCCAGTATTTCAAGGCCTGGGACGCCATTTTCAATTCCCTGTTTTTTTAATTTTTCAAGATTTTCAATCCCGCTCTTTTCAAAACAAACTACCAGCGAACCTATCCTTTTAAAAGGAAAATCCAGCTCCTCGGAAAGTTTATCGAACATCTTATTTCCTTCGGAATTCAACCTGCCCTTCAAAGTACCCGGTTTGGCATCAAAGCCCGCATGAACTATGGCACTATTTGCTTTACTGGTTCCATTTCCTACATCAGGATCTTTTTCTATCACACATACATTAAGTCTATATTTACACAACTCTCTTGCTATGGAATTTCCAATAACTCCAGCCCCAATAATAGTTACATCAAACATAAGACAAATACCTCCTTATAAAATAATTCTTAGATTCAAATCGGATAAATTCAGTCAAAAAGAAAAAAAGAGCTAACCTTAAGACACATATGTCTTAAAATTTGGCTCTCTTTTTACTCTGCCTTTTATTATATATTCTATTATACAGTTTTAGTTTATCATACAAATAACCAACATTCAATATCAATTTTTTACTTATAGGCTATATTTTTTTCTTTGGGGGATCTGTATTTATATGCCATAAAATAAGACATTGCCACCAATACAACTCCCCCCACTATATTTCCAAGAGTTACAGGTATTAAATTGTGTACGACTCCCATTCCATTTATTATCTTATCCTGGGACAGTCCCGAAGCCAGGACAAAGGACGGATTGGACTTTGCAAAGATTCCCGCCATTAAAAAATACATATTGGCAACACAGTGTTCAAAACCGCAGGTTACAAAAGTCATTATGGGAAACCATATTATCACTATCTTGCTTACTATGTCCTTGGCTGCAAAAGCTCCCCACACTGCAAGACATACCAAGAAATTGCACATTATTCCACTGCAAAAAGCAGTCCAGAATGGCAGTGAGGCTTTCATAGAAGCCGCCTTTATGACGGTCCCTCCCAATTTTCCGCTGCTCAATCCAAAGACACCTGCTTCAAATACCAAAAAAGCTATCAGTACCGAACCTACAAAATTAAATACATAAACAACTGCCCAATTTTTAAGCATCGGTCCAATATTTATTTCCTTCCCTGCCAAAGGTACCGCCATAAGACAATTCCCCGTAAAGAGTTCAGCACCACATATAACCACCAATATAAGTCCCACCGGGAAAACGGCGCCTCCTGCAAATTTTGCAAGTCCAACATTGGTTATACTGTGGGATACAACTGCCGAAACAACTCCACCTACTGCAATAAACGCCCCTGCCAGCGTTCCAAGTATGGCTTCCTGCGAAAATCTCAAATTTGCCTTTGTACATCCGGCTCCTATTGCAGCATCACATATTTCACTGGGTTTTAACATATTGCTTTCCATATAACATTCCCCCTATTACAAAAAAGCCAGTTTAATTACAGACCCAATAGCTACATCCCCAATTACCGCTAAATCCTCTGCCGTAAAATAAAAAAGCACATTCTTGTTAAAAAGTATTTGAGAAGATGGTGGAAATTCTTCATCACCTTCCCAGATTGCAAAAATTATATATATATTATTTAAAAATTGGAATTTATAGGCAGCATCACCCATGTTTACCTTCTCCGCTCCCAATTTCTCAAATGCATTTCTGAATTTTTCAATATCACCGCCAAATTTCCTGGATAAACGTAAAATACACCTCCCGTAGAAATTATTATAATATACATTTCCCCCGTTTATTTCCCTGTAGGTAATATATTTATCCGACGGCTTAACACCCCTGCCGTGAATCAAATACCTCAAGATCAAGGTCTTAGGAGGATAGGACTCAATCTCCGTACCGTTTTTACTGTATACATCCCCGGAGGGATATTTCACTGTCAGATCCTGTCCCATTAACTTCACGGATATTTCTCCTGCATCTTTATTAAAAGTACACCCTGTATTTTCAGCCATTTCCCCGGGATCAAAATTCTTAAATAAATTCCTGTAATGATCATAGGGTATTTTATCTTTTCTGTTCTTATCCGCATTAATCCTACTATCCATAAGGTTCCACCCCTCTTGATCAATAATTTAGATAAACTTTATTTTGAAAGTATATCCCAAATAAAGTTTATCTAAAATTTAAACAGTAAAGTCTATAAGTGTTCTCCTGCTTTCTGCAGCATATCATCAGCCTGCTCCATAAATCTCACTGCTTTTTCAATAAACTGTGAGGTTTCAATCTTGCCCATATCCCTGGATTTACTCACCCACTTTGAAAACCCCTCTTCATGGGATTTGTTATGTTCTATCCAGTGGCCCAACAATATTTTCAAAGTTCTTTCCTCTTTTTCACCTTCACCATTTAACGTGTCCTTTTTATTCATTGTAAACCTCCTCCACACCAGATTAAGATTACACAGCCTTCTCTATAACTATCTTATTTTTTAAAAGATCTACCTCTTTCAACATTCCATCCACCATTTTCTCTTCTCCCAGGATATCTGTCAGAAACAGCCTGCCGCCTTCCTCGGGAATTATATTCACTACATAATCCATAACCTTACTCTCGCCCTCAGGTGTTACTAAATACGCCGTGGATTCACACATCATCAATTACCTCCCTTTTAACTTGACATATAAATTTCATTAAATTTTTTGTTAAGCTAAGTATACTCTTCTAAACAGACTTATTAAAGCATTTTTTAACAGTAGGAAATTTATCTATATCCGTATGAGGTAAAAAACAGGCAGATACAAATTCATCCATGTATTTCGGTTCAACGCTGAGTTCCACATAGGTCATACTATTTGCTATCTGCTCTAGTTTATGTCTTGCATCTTCACTCATAAGGGTCAAATAGCACCCCATAAGGGAACTATTTCCAATATAATGGATTTTACTCTGGTCTATATCCGGAAGCATTCCTATTTTTACAGCATTATCTATATTCAAACTATTTCCTATGCCGCCTGCTATATATATCCTGTCAATATCGGTAAAATCCATAGACAGATTATTCAAAAGTGTAGTAATTCCAGAATATATAGCTGCTTTTGCCCTTATGAAGCTATCTATATCCACTTCCGTTATGCCAATATTCCGTTCCAAGTTATATTGATCTTTAAATGCCAGGATATATTCCCCAATTCCATGCTCGTCAAACCTAATTCTATTGGTATCCAAACCCTTTACTATTTTCCCCTTCCTGTCTATGATTCCGGCAAACATCATTTCACATATGAGATCTATGATACCAGATCCGCATATCCCCAAAGGTTTCTCGTTCCCGATAACACCCAAAGTAGGCTCATAGTTCCCGTCAATGCTCACTTTTTCAACAGCGCCGCCGGATGCTCTCATGCCGCAGCTTATCTCTCCACCTTCAAAAGCAGGTCCGGCAGAGCAGGCACAAGTCATAAGATATTCACTGTTTCCAAATACTATCTCTCCATTGGTACCCAAATCTATAAAGAGTACATTTTCCTCACTATTCCACATCCCCGAAGACAGTACTCCCGAGGATATATCACCGCCTACATAACTTGCCACACAAGGTACCAGGTATATAAATGTTTCCGGGTTGACTTCTATATCAAGTTCTGAAGCTTTTATAAAGGGTGTTTTCACAAAAGCAGGTATATAGGGTTCCATTCTTAAAAAATTCGGATACACTCCCAGGAAAAGGTGGGACATAGTAGTGTTGCCTGCCGCAACAAACGACACTACCTGATCCCTTGATATTCCAGAATCCCTATACATTTTATCGAGCAGAGGGTTTATGGTTTCCTGTATTACGGCATAATTCAGTTCTTGAAGGCCGCTGCCTTTGGTAGAGTATATTATCCTGTTTATGACATCCGCACCATACTTTATCTGGGCATTTCCCGAAGAAGCCCTTGCCATCAATTCACCGTTGTACAAATTCACCAAGCAGGCCGCTACGGAAGTTGTTCCTATATCCACTGCAGCTCCATAAAGTTCCCTGGTTTTATCTCCCTCTTCTACATTGATGATTGTAGTCTTTTCATTTCCCCTGGGTATATGGGTTATGGTAATTTTAAAATTTGCTTTTCTTAAGAGTTTAGGTATTTTTCTCAATATGGGAAGCCTGCAAAATACACTGCTGTAGTTCAGCTGCTTTCTTATATGTCTTTTCAGCCTTTCAAAATCAGATATATTATCATCCAAGGTGGGCGGATCCATTTCCAGATACTCTTTTTTTACATATGTGCCAAATTTCATTCCGCTCTCCAGCATGCGCTTTTTGGAACTCTGAAATATGTCTTTTTCCCTATTTCCGGAAAAATCTTCTATTTTCATCCCATGCATTGAAGATGACTCAGTTTCAGGTACTTCTACAGTTGAATCAGCTTCGATAATACTTTGGCAGGCAAGAATATATCCGTCTTTTTCCTCTTCTTCAGTAATATATCTGCTGTTTTTTGAAACTATATTTCCATTGATTTTCTTAACCTTGCATTTTCCACAAGCCCCGCTCCCGTTACAAGGAGTGTCCATGAATATACCAGCTTTTCTCACAGCTTCCAGAAGGTTTTCCCCCTTTGGAACTTCTATTTCCCTGTTATAGGGAATAAATTTTATCTTCACCATGTTTTGCAATACCTCCCTTAATAAAAGCAGCAAATTATTAATCTAATTTTGATTCATATGCAGAGGAGCTAAGCAGATCTTCAATTTCACTTTTATCCTCTATCTTTATTTTTATTATCCATGCCCCGTAAGGATCTTCATTTATATATTCAGGTTCATCGTCTAACTTTTCGTTGATTTCAACCACCTTGCCGGACAGCGGAGATATCGTATCCGATGCATTTTTAGATGATTCAACCACTCCAAAAGAACTTCCCTTTGTAACTTCATCCCCTATCTCCGGCATTTCCACAAACAATATTTCACCCAGCTGATCCTGGGCAAAATCACTTATACCTATAAGCGCCGTATCATCTTCTACTTTTGCCCAGGTATGATCCTCACTGTAATACAGCTCTTTCGGAAAATTCATAAATACCACCTCTTTCTCCAATATATTTTACTATCCATGTTATAAAAATTACATTATAGGATCCATAGTAAGTGCAGGATGCTCCTTCTCTTCCAGGAATTTTAAAACATCATCAGATTCAACAGCTATGGTTTCATCACATATTCTATCTGCAAAATTATCTATATCATACAATTCCTTGGCCGTTTTATTCAGCTTTTCCGTTACAAAATCCTTCAATTCTTTCGGCATCCAAACTATTCTGGCAATTCCTCCTTCAGCTTTCATAAATTTCTTTGAAGATATGAAAGTCCTTCCATGTCCCATAAAGCCTGGAGTCTGAACTCCACCACCCGTCATGGAGGCCAGTTCACCAAAAGTCATTCCAAGAGGTGTCATTGCGGCATATTCCCTATTTACTATCACAACACCATTGGCCTCCGGCATTATACCCGTAATACATTCAAAACATCCGCAGGAAGTCATAGGATCCTGTAAAATACTATATAATGTAACATTATTTACAGCACCTTGAGATATTTTTGAAACAGTTTCATTTACTTTTTCCCAGACACCTGCATTCTCGTCAATCAAACCCTCTTTAGGTACTGCCTGGCAGGGTCCTGTCGGGTTCAATTCAAGGGTGGCCTTGGCATCCAGCCAGGAAACTGCACCACAGAGTCCGAGCCTTTCCGGTGTAATTATGCAAACATGGGCAGGTGCAAAGGACTGGCACAAATTACAGGAATAGAAAGTATCAACTTTTTCATCCACCAAAGACTCAAGTCTTGCATCTCTCTCGGCATACCTCGGCATAGCATATTCTTTCTTCAATTTGGAAATTTTAGCGGTATCTGTAAATATAGTGACTTCACATTTATCAACAACAGAACCAAACTCATCCAGCATCTTGGCATATATCACTTCACCAAAATGCTTCAATCTGAATCCTTTTTCGTAGGCTTCCTTGCCTATCCTCACCCAGGTCAGATTTCTCTGTCCCACATGCATTACTCCTTCTATATAATTCAAGAAATAATGAATTCTTCTTTCAAGAACCGGTTCAAAGTCTTTTTGCATATTGGCTCCCCCTACTTTTACAAGCATCCCAAGGGGCATCCTTCCGGGTACTTTATCTATAGTATCTATATCAGGACCTATGAGCTCTATCTTATGATCCTCAATTTTTCCCGGATCCACATTCATTACCAATTCCCAGGATTCAGTTTTGCCTCCTCCAAATTCCGCAAACATGTCATTCTTTCTTATTCTCTCACCTTCAAAAGCTGCAGCAAAAGCAACCGGGATTGGTATTTCAGTTACCTTTATCTTTATTTTTCTAGCTTCCAAAGAGGTCTTTACAAATTTATCATAATCTTTTTGAGTCAGCAAAAGTGTAGGAACTTCAGGTACATCCTGATCGGTAATTACAGGAAATCCAAGTGCTATGGCCCCTGCTCCCGCAGAAATCACAAGTTCGCTCAAGGGTCCGAAAGCATTTACAAAAGCAGGTACTCTCTCCGCAGTATACTGCAGCATCTCCTTAAGTGCCCCACCTTTAATCCCTCCAAATATGAGTCCAGTTCTTATAGCTACAGTTACAACATGTATTACAGCAGTAACGTCATAGCCAAGGGGAATGACTCTAAGATCAAGTCCCATCTTAACTTTTCCCTCTACAGCCTGATCTATTACCTTCCCTACCAAAAATGTAAGCAGTCCTTTCGATTGATAGTCCTTTATGATCTTGGATGCAGTATCCACATCCGGACATTCTCCGAGTACAACTGCAACTCCGGGTATGTCTCCTGTAACAAGCGGTACTCCGAGAGATCGTATAATTGGATCCGAGATAAATCCAACACAGGGTTCAGTATAAGGGGTATCGGACAATGTGTATTTTACAGCTTCTATTATTTCTGCAGCTACAGCTGTCGCAAGTCCTGAATTTAGAGCCTTATCAAGGGTTTCTTCTTCTACTATGAGGCTTTTAACTATGTCAAGAGCTCCTTCTAATTCCCCTAAATTTGTTATCTTTTTCCCTGTGGCCGCAAAAATCACCGGAAGCGAATATGCAGTATCCGGGAAAGCTACCTTACAATCTCTGCCCTTTTCATCCACAGCTTTTTTAACCATGTCCTCAGCTGCTGCCAAAGCCTGTTTTGAACCAGTGAATATAGTTTGAAATAAATTCATTTTTAGCTCCTCCTATTTTTTTAATATTAAAAGATTATAGTTCCAGGTAGGAATCTGCATATAATACAGCCCCATTTATAACATCACAGGTTTTTATAGTCTCCATCAATCTCTTGTCACAAGGATTCATTATGGCAGAGGTAAGTCCGCTCTGTATTGCCATAGCTGCATAGGTTGAATCTATTATAGGCCTTATTTCCTTTGGTGCTCCATTGGACACATTGCTGAGCCCGCAGCAAGTTCTGAGTCCCATCTCGTTTATCAATTTAATGGCTTCCAATACTTCCTTCTGCTTATCCTGCATGCCCTTTATCACTAAAAACAACGGATCAAATAATAAATCAGTAGGCTCCATCCCCAGTTCCATAGCTTTTTCAAGCATTTCCGTACAATACGCTATTCTCTCATCATTATCCTTTGTAATTCCCTCTTTTGCACACAGTGCTATGCACATAGCGCCATATTTTGCGGCTAAATCTATATTCCCAATTCTCTCACCTGCATCTGCAGAGTTTATTATGGGCTTCCCCTTTTCCCTGTTATATACTTTAAGTCCTGCTTCAATTGCCTTTTTGTTCGTAGTATCAAGTGCCAGCGGAACATTATCAAATTCACTTTGAAGTGCTTTAACGGCCCACTGCATTATTTCCTCTCCGTCTTTTCCTGCAGGTCCTATGTTTAAGTCAAGGTAATCAGCTCCTGCATCCAGTTGTTCTTTAGCCCTTTTGAATATGGGCTCGGTATTTCTTTCTTCAATAGCTTTCCTGATTGTCGGAGATATACAGTGAATTCTTTCACCTATGATCATAAATTTGTCCATTATTATACGACCCCCTATTTTTTAGTATTTTCACATTCTCTTTTCATATATTTTCAGTTACTGGTCAAAAAATCTTCAGCCAGTAACTGTGCTGCCAAATGCTCGCTATTTTTCAGCCATTCCCTTTAACAACTTAGGAATATACATAGCCTCCGTAGTACCTACAACTACATTCCAATCTGGAAGGCTTTCTTCCAGTTCCCCCTTTAATACCGCAACTTTTCCGGGTATTATAAGAGTCCTATTTTTAGTCTTTTTCTCTATTCCGCTATTTTTTATGGCATCGGTTATCACACTGGCTGTAAACTTGCCTGCCGCCCAGGAAGTCAGCACCGAATACCCTCCTGCATCGGGAATGACCATCCAAACAGGTACTTTAGACCTTTCAACTTCCCCTGAAACTATAAAATAAGTCAGTGCAAAGTCAACAGTACACATTACAGGCGAATTCTCATCTGCATTATTTAATCCGTATACACCAACTTCCACCCTCATAGGTTTTTGAGGATCTGTAAATATATTTTGCCTGATCCCATAAAGGGGAAGCGCCCTGCAGTAATCCATATCACTTAAAACAAGTATTGAACCATATTTTAGAGTAAACAGCGTAGACAAAGTTACTTCCTGGAATTTATCCCCTTTAGCAAGTTCATTTAAAAACAATATGGACGGATATCCAAAAGTTCTATCTTCTCCCTGAAGATTGATCCTTCTTATTTGAACCGTATTTTCAAAAGTCTGTTTAATAGATTTGGAACCTGGATCCAAAACCAGATTTTTATACCCCAGTTTTTGAATATTTTCTACCAGCGTATATAATTCCTTCAAATCATCCGCTTTCACACCCAGGGGAATATTGTCCTGTTTTACAAGTGCTACCATATCTTTGAAATTATCTTTGTTAGCACCATAAGCCAGCGGATTTTCACTTTTCACCAGTTGAAGTGCCTCTTTCATAACTGCTGTGTCTTCACAGGCCAATATATAAGCCACTTTTAATCCACTTGATTTTACTTTGTTTATAAGTGCAAGATATTTATCCTTATCCGAAACATATTTCAAAACCACAAATTCGGTTTTCATCTCTTCGCCAATTCTAACATAGTTCATATCTTTCATATGCTGGATCTTGGTATCTATATCCGAATCTTCCATATTTTCCGATAAGAGTACCGCAAACCTGTTTCTATTTACGAAGGTCTTCTCATGCCTGAATAAAACAGTCTCACCACCTAGTTTGTATTCTGTATC
>NZ_JBGFFE010000017.1:0-63259 GCF_041224415.1 Clostridium lapidicellarium
CGCCATTAGCTCAGTTGGTAGAGCATCTGACTCTTAATCAGGTTGTCCGGGGTTCGAGTCCCCGATGGCGCACCATCACACATTATAATTTCATAATGTCGGGGTGTGGCGCAGGTGGTAGCGCGCTTGGTTAGGGACCATGAGGTCGCAGGTTCAAGTCCTGTCGCCCCGACCATTTCCTACCATTCATTTCTTACTGTTTAGTTTTAGGGAGAAGAAATTTTAAAATCCTGGTAAGTTCGCATGTTTGTGCAATTACCTCACAATAGATTTGCGGGTGTAACTCAATGGTAGAGTGCTAGCCTTCCAAGCTAGTTATGAGAGTTCGATTCTCTTCACCCGCTCCATTTGTATTTTTGAAATGAATACTGTGCGCCCATAGCTCAGCTGGATAGAGTGATGGACTTCGAATCCAGAGGCCGGGAGTTCGAATCTCCCTGGGCGCACCATAAATCATTGATATTAAGGGATTTGCAGAAATGTAAGTCTCTTTTTTATTTTTTTATACGTGTTAACAAATAGTTTATTAATATGACATTAAATTGTAATAAATACCGTATATAATTGAAAGTGTTCTAAGGGATAACCTTAGTTCATGCAAATGAATAGTCCCCTTTAAATATAATTGCAAGTGCTAATTGGTGCCTGTGGGTTGAAGGGCACGGTAAAATTGATACAACCCATCATAAACTAAGCTCCTTAAAATTTATAAATTATATAAAATAGGCATCCGTCATTTAGGATGTTTATTTTATATAAAGAAAAGGCCAGGGATGGAGATCCCTGGAATGAGGTTTATTACAGTATGAGTTTTTTTTAAACACCGGGGATAAAATCCCCAGTGTAAAGTAAGCAATAAGTACTCGATAAATAATTAAATACATTGAAGTACCTACATAACATAGAATGCGTATAATTCTATATATTATACTGGTAATTTAAGGAATAACATTGCGTTATAGTATGGATGTTTTAACAAGAACTTAACAGGAAAAATATCCTGCTGTAACAAATTATGTGTATATTAAAAGTATAAAAAAATAAACTCTTTGTGTACATGAAGTAGGCATCCGTCATTTAGGATGCCTACTTTATTTGAAATTGTATATAATATTTCATCTGACCTTCCGCATATTCTGTATTAAAAGTATTTGTTTGGAGGTTTTATGATGAAGGAGCAGCTGCTCGGCATATTATTAGAGTTTATTTTGGGTGTGGTTGGAATTATAGGAGGTTATGTCCTCAAAAAGATTTCAGATGTAATAGAAGAGCAGAGGAGATCTTTCATAGCCAGGAAAGATATGGACAATTATAATCATGCCCTTACTTTGGCAAAAGGGATGTATTACGTTTTGGAAGATGAATTCAATTCCAAGCGGAAATCAGGTGATATTAAAAAGAGTGAGATGGATAAAAGGCTGCTGCAGCTATTGCCGGATCTTACGCAGGAAGAGTTAGATGCTATAAATAAGCAGGTATGCAGTGATACTAACAGTGAAATAAAGGAAAAATTGTTTCAGATTGAAGAACTTAAGGAGACACAGTCTAAATTATGGCAGCAGCTGACTCAATTACAGAAGGAAAATTTGCATCTGAAACAAATTATATATAACATGCAAAATCCGTATCGAAACAAATAGGGAATTCATTTATGGAGATCAGGAAGTTTTTGTGATAAAATTAAATAAAATACATGGGGAGGAGTTGTTTTACGTGTATAGGGAATGGTTAAAAGTTTTAGAGAAGAATAGAGATAAAGTTGAAAGGGGACTTAATGAATTATTTAAAAAGGCGATCTCAGGACACCACGAGGAGGGGAAAGAAGGCATACTGACTATTGATGCCTTTGGAAATACTGACATATATTTTGAAGATAAAAAGTACGCACTGGAAAAAGTTTCAAAGGGGAATGAGCTGGAGATTTTAAGAATTGACTGCAATAAATACAAAAATTTAAAAAATAAAGAAGATATTGATAAAAAGATGAAGTGCTTGAAAAACGAAATCATACCTGAGACCATGAATAAATTATATGAGGACGTGAGAGGATGGGCATTGGAGGAAGGTTAATCAAATAATTTCTCAACTTATATGAATATGCGGGCTATCTCAAATTTTTCTTGAGATAGCTTATTTTAATTCACATATTTATTATTTAGAAATATTTAATTCACTGATTTTAAAATATGATATAAACAAATTGATAAAATTAAATTTATATGTTATTATAGACTTGAAATAATAAATGATATGTGTATAATTTACATTTTTATATATATGTAAGAACATTACGTACATATATCGTGTTGAAAACGTTTATCAAATAGAATACCCAAATGTATATATCGTGGGACATTTTAAATAAATAATTTTTTTAATGCACAGTTATATATATTTGAAGGCTTATAAACAATTATACAAATTAACAGGGGGGAATAGGTTATGGAACTAAATCTAGAAAAGATCAAAAAAGCTAAGGAAAATATCAAAGATGTGGTAAGAGAAACTCCTCTTTTTTACACCAGCACTTTTTCCAAAAAGTGCGGCTGTAATGTGTATTTGAAATGCGAAAATAAACAAAAAACAGGAGCTTTTAAATTAAGGGGAGCTTACAACAAACTGGTCAGTCTCAGTGAAGGGGATAAGAAGAAGGGAGTTATAGCTTCTTCAGCAGGTAATCATGCCCAGGGAGTTGCTTATGCGGCTACATCTTTTGGAGTAAAGTCAACAATTGTTATGCCGGTTACTGCACCCAAAGCAAAGGTTGAAGCTACCAAAGGATATGGTGCCGAAGTAATTCAGTCAGGTAAGGTTTATGACGAGTGTTATGCAAAAGCAGTAGAGGTTCAAAAGGAAACAGGTGCTACTTTTGTTCATCCCTATAATGATGTTGATGTAATGGCAGGTCAGGGAACTATAGGAATTGAAATATTGGAAAAACTGCCTGAAGCAGATGTGGTAATAGTTCCAATAGGCGGCGGCGGATTGATATCGGGTGTTGCTACAGCAGTTAAATCCATAAAGCCTTCCATAAGAGTTATAGGAGTGCAGCCTGAGATCATAGCTTCTGCAAAAGCTTCAATAGAGCAGGGAAAAGTAGTTACGCTGCCGGGTGCGGTATCTGTAGCTGACGGTACATCTGTTTGTACCCCGGGAGACAAATGTTTTGAATATATAAAGAAATATGTAGATGAAATAGTGACTGTAAGTGAAGATGAAATAGAATTTGGGATGTTTGCATTGATGGCGAGGAATAAATTGATAGCCGAAGGTGCAGGTGCATTACCACTGGCAGCTTTACTTGCTGGAAAAATAAGTGGAGTAAAAGACAAAAATGTAGTTGGACTCGTTAGCGGTGGAAATGTGGATATAGCTTCTGTTGCAAAAATAATAGAGAAAGAATTGAAAAAAGTACAATAATTATAGATGAGTGCTGTGAAATTACTTTTAAAATAATTTTACAGCACTTTTTTTATATTCCCCATATTCAAACATTATATAACAAAAATTGATAATTGATAATTTGATCATAATATAATGGAATAAGTGTGGGGATTTATTTATGATACTATAGAAGTGTGTTAGTTTGTATCAAATTATAGGAGGGAATAAAATTGGCGGATTATAGAAAACTTTGGAGTAAGCTTGGAGTTGATCTGGAGAAACATGATCAGTTATGTGCGGTACTTCCTAAGTTATATGAAGGGACATATCTCACTCAGGAAGACAGGCCTGCGGGAATGAATTACTTTAATTCAGTGCTGGCGGAAATACATGGTTCTAGAATTGAGGAATTGGACGAGCATAAGAAAAACGGCGGGAAAGTAGTGGGAACTTTTTGTGTATTTGTACCGGATGAAGTTATACTTGCGGTAAAAGCAATAGGAGTAGGGCTTTGTGCAGGATCCCAGTTTTGGGTTGAAGATGGTGAAAAGGTTTTACCGAGAAATATATGTCCTTTAATAAAAGCATTTATGGGAGCCAAAGTTGGAGGGACATGCCCTTATTTTCAATCCTGTGATATGATAATTGGAGAGACAACCTGTGATGGGAAAAAGAAAGCCTGGGAAGTGCTGAAAAATTATGTCCCGGTTCATGTTATGGAACTGCCCCAGATGAAGAGGGACAAGGATTATGACCAGTGGATAGATGAAATAAAAGATTTTATAGGTAAAATGGAGGAACTTACCGGAAATAAAGTTACCGTTGACAGTTTGAGAAAGAGCATAAAAATTACGAATTTAAAGAGAAGGGCTTTGAAGAGATTGTACGATTTGAGAAAACACAAACCTTCTCCGATAAGTGGTTTGGATGTGCTTCTGGTATCTCAGATTGCCTTTTTTGATGATCCGGAGAGATTTACGGAAAAATTGAATGAACTCTGTGATGAATTGGATGAAAGAGTCAAAAATGAAATAAAAGATGAGGGAAAAAAGAGAATTATGATAACGGGGACCCCCATGGCACTCCCGAATTGGAAACTTCATTCCATCATAGAGAGCTTAAATGCACAGATAGTAGTGGAGGAAACCTGTACCGGTACAAGGTATTTCGAAAATGAAGTAGATGAAAATGGAGACACACTTGAGGATCTGATTGGAAATATAGCGGATAGATATATGAAGATAAACTGTGCCTGTTTTACACCAAATACGGGAAGAATTGACGATATAATAAAATATGCAGGTGAATATAATGTAGATGGAGTAATAGATGCCAACCTTTCTTTCTGTCATACGTATGCCGTAGAACACAGGGCCGTGGAAAAGGCTTTGAAAGAACAAAACATACCTGTTATGCAGATAGAAACGGACTATTCCACAGAAGATTCCGGCCAGATAAAAACTAGAGTTGAGGCATTTTTGGAGATGATTTAAATCAAGGAGTTGGTGGTGTGGATACTGTAAGGTATTATATATTGTTCCCGAACCATACAGAAGGTATTAAAATGGAAGAACTGTTGAAGAAAAACGGACTTGGATATACAATTGTACCTACCCCGAGGGAAATTTCATCCTGCTGCGGGATATCGATAATGTATAATGTGAAAGATGAAGGGAGAATAAAGGCATTGATAGATGGGCACGGTGTGAAAACTCTTGGATTACACTGCGTTAATAAAAAAATAGTCAATCCATATTTGTAGAAGTTGTTATAATAGTTATTTTTCGGATAAAGGTGGTATTTTATGGTTTATGTAGGTATAGATATAGGCTCCACGGCCTCAAAAGTTTGCGTATTTGACGGCAAAATCAAAAAATTGCTTGTACTTCCCACGGGCTGGAGCAGTGTCAAGGTCGCCGGCGACATAAAACTGCGTTTGAAAGAAATTGGTCTTATAAAGGAAAACTGTAAAATAGTTGCCACGGGCTATGGAAGGATATCTGTTCCCTATGCTGATAAGACAATAACTGAGATTACATGCCATGCAAAAGGAGCTTTCTACCTCTTTAAAAATGACTGTACTGTAATTGATATAGGGGGACAGGATACCAAGGTAATTACCGTAAAAGGCGGCAGGGTAACTGATTTTACCATGAATGATAAATGTGCCGCCGGTACAGGAAGGTTTCTGGAGCTCATGGCTGGTACTCTCGGACTGGAAATAGATAAACTGTGTGAAATGGCCGGGCATGGTTCCGGTATAACCATAAGTTCTATGTGTACTGTATTTGCCGAATCGGAAATAATAGGCCTTATAAGCAGCGGAAGAAAAAGGGAGGATATAGCATTTGGTATAATAGACTCCATTACGAGCAAGGTAAAATCTCTTTGCCAGAAACACGGAGACGGATCTATTTATTTTTTAACAGGGGGTCTCAGCGACAACAGATATATAATGGAAACTCTTTCAAAAAAACTTAAACGTCCTGTTAAAAGCCATAAATATGGAAGGTATGCAGGTGCCATCGGTGCGGCACTTGCAGCTGAAAAGTTGAACAGTTAGTGAGTTTAGCCTCCTATGAAATCACCTCCATTTACATGTATGGTTTCGCCGGTAATATAGGAAGCTTCGGGTGAAGCCAGAAATACATAGGCAGATGCCAGCTCCACCGGCTGACCGGGTCTGCCTATGGGGGCAGTTGAGCCAAACTGGCCTACTTTTTGCGGACTGTAGGAAGACGGGATGAGAGGTGTCCATATTGGTCCCGGAGCCACAGCATTTACTCTTATATTATTTCCTATAAGTGACAGTGCCAGGGAGCGGGTAAAGGATACAATTGCACCCTTGGTGGAGGAGTAGTCGATTAGGTCTTTGCTTCCCCTGTATGCTGTTATTGAAGTTGTGTTTATTATGCAGCAGCCTGGTTTGAAATGCGGCAGTGCGGCACTTGTAATATAGAACATGCTGAAGATATTTGTCTTGAAAGTTCTTTCCAGCTGCTGCTCTGTTATATCTTCAATGCTGTTCTGTGGAAATTGTACCGCCGCGTTGTTTATCAGCACATCTATTTTGCCGTAGTTTTCCATGGCTTTTTTGATGGCACTTTTACAGAAGCTGCTGTCTGTTATGTCTCCGGGAATAAGGAGGCATTTCCTTCCTGAATTTTCTATGATTTTTTTTGTCTCTCCGGCATCATCATGTTCATCATAATATACTATTGCCAGATCTGCACCTTCTTTGGCAAAGGCTATGGAAACGGCCCTGCCTATGCCGCTGTCCCCTCCTGTAATCAGAACTGTCTTGTCTTTCAATCTGCCGGAACCGCTGTATTCGGGATTTTCACTTATGGGTCTTGGGTTCATCTTATGTTCCGCACCGGGTTGCCTGTCTTGTTTTTGCTGGGGTATGGATTTTGTAAAATTTAAATAAAAATTGCTGTTCATATATAAAAAACCTCCTGTTATTCTGGATATTCAGTAGTAGTATGTTTAATTTATAAAAATAATATTCCATAGTATATTTAAGCTAAAAATGGAAAATATAAAGTCAGATGAAATTAAAATATACAGGAGGTAAAAGATCAATTATGGAGAGCAGATCCTTGTTTCAACCTATTAAAATAGGAAAAATGGAAGTAAAGAATAAGATATCAATGGCTCCTATGGGAGCTTTTGGGCTTGTGGACAATGAAGGATGCTACAATCAGAGGGCCGTAGACTATTACGTGGAGAGGGCAAAAGGGGGAACGGGTCTTATTATAACCAGTATTACCAAGGTGGAAAATGAATTGGATAAGGTTGTACCCGGTATAATTCCCGTTATTTCTATAAATCCGGGCAGATTTCTTATGACATCCTCGGAGATGGCGGAGAGAGTTCATGCCTATAATTCAAAAATATTTTTACAACTTACCATGGGATTTGGAAGAAGCGGTGCCCCGGGGACACTCCTGACTTCCCAGCCCGTTTCAGCTTCTGATATTCCCAATTATTGGGATCCTACAGTTACCTGCAGGGCTCTTACCACTTCGGAGGTCGAATGGATAGTGGAGAAATTTGTTGAGGGTGCTGAAATTGCCAGACAGGCGGGTTTTGACGGCGTTGAGATACATGCAGTACATGAGGGGTATCTGTTGGATCAGTTCACTCTTTCCATATTTAACAGGAGGACTGACAAATATGGCGGAGATCTGAGGGGAAGGCTGCAGCTTCCGATAGAAATAGTCCGTGGAATAAAGGATGAAGTTGGCGGGGATTTTCCTGTGGGGCTGAGATACAGTGTAAAGAGCTGCATAAAGGACTGGAGGAAGGGAGGACTTCCGGGTGAGGAATATGTTGAGAAAGGAAGGGATTTGAAAGAGGGAATTGAGGCCGCAAAAATACTTGAGGCGGCTGGATATGACGAACTCAATACCGATTTAGGTACATATGATGCATGGTATTGGTCGCATCCACCTCTTTACCAGAAAGACGGTCTGTATCTGCCCTACACGAAGGAATTGAAAAAAGCCGTCAGTATCCCGGTTATAGCTGCAGGTAAACTTGGGAATCCCGATCTTGCGGAAAAGGCTCTTGAGGATGGTGCTGCAGATATGATAGGGCTTGGAAGGCCACTTCTTTGTGATGCCTACTGGCCTAAAAAGGTTCTGAAAAATCACCCTGAAAGAATTCGTCCCTGTATTGGATGCCATACAGGGTGTCTTGGAAGGGGATTCGAGGGAAAGCCGCTGTGCTGTACTGTGAACCCTGCAGCCGGGAGAGAGAGATATTACGAGATAAAGCCTGTATGTAAACCCAGAAAAGTGATGGTTGTAGGCGGTGGAATTTCTGGAATGGAAGCTGCCAGGATTGCAGCGATGAGAGGACACGACGTTACGCTTTATGAAAGCACTGACAAATTGGGCGGGGAAGTTATCCCTGGATCGGTTCCGGATTTTAAAATTGATGACAGGAGGCTCCTTGACTGGTATAGAAATGAAATGAAGGAGCTTGAGATTAAAATAGTATTCAATACTGAGGTGACAGAGGATATGGTGGAAAGGGAAAGTCCCGATGTTGTGATTGTTGCAACCGGTGCGAAGGATATAAAACTCAATTTGCCAGGTATGGGAGGCAGCAGGACTGCAACTGCAGTTGAAATCTTAAACGGCACTAAACAGGTAGGAGAGAATGTACTTGTGGTTGGCGGCGGACTTGTGGGGTGTGAAACTGCCCTTTACCTCGCAAAACAGGGCAAAAGAGTCACTGTTGTTGAGGCCAGGGACACCATATTGAATGCAGGAAAGCCAATACCGCACATGAATAAGATAATGCTGGTGGATCTCCTGAAAAAATATAATGTAAAGATCATTACGGGAAATTCTCTGCTTGAAGTGACTGAAAGAGGGGCGCTGCTTATTGACAGCAGTTTCAGGAAACAGGATGTATCTGCAGATAGCGTCGTAATTGCCGTCGGCTTTAAGCCTGACAGGGAACTCTATAATAAACTAAACGGAAAAATGGCAGATTTGTATCTTGTAGGAGACGCCTATGAAACTGCCAATATAATGGATGCAATTTGGAGCGGAAATGAAATAGGACTTAATTGCTGATTCTGAAATTGAGTGCCCTACTCAAAATTTATTTTGAGTAGGGTGTTTTGTTTTTATGCTTAAAAATTCAATTTGGAATTAGCAACCAATTATTAAAAAACCGCTAGTTTTGCACTTATTATGAGCCTGTGGGTGGCTACCCTTATGGGAGTGCAAGTAATAAGAGTCATAGTTGCATTGTTGGTGGAATTCAATACATCCACTTCGTCTGGAAGAACAACTTTTGTATTGTATACCTTGTATTTATAGACTCCATTTACCGTTTCCACCATGATCTCATCTCCTACTTTTAATTCTCCCAATCTGTTAAAATATTGCCCGAAGGTATAGCTTCTGTGGCCTGCCAGGGCAAAATTCCCCTTTTTTCCGGGCATTGCAGTTCCCTTGAAATGTCCCACGGCATATTTCAACGTAGTCATATCTGTTCCTTCGCCTATTGCAACTTTTAAATCTATTTTTGGTATGATGAGAATACCAACCGTACCGTAATTTACAGAAGAATCGGTACTATCTTTGGAAATTTTGACTTTCCCTTTATGTTCTTTAGTTTTCTGCTCGTAGTTTTTTACCATATTATTTTGTTTGTACATTGTCCAATATTTGGCTCCCAGTGCATATAAAAGTATAAAAATACCTATGAGAATAAATATAAAACCTGTTATTTTTCTCATTGAATTATCCCCCTCTTAAGCTACATAAATTTTAAATAAAAATATAAGTATATTAAAAAACCAATTATATTTCTTGAATTAATTCAAAATTTAATATGATAAAATTTTGTGATATATAATTGTAATTTTATACTATATAACGTTGCTACATAATAGATTAATTAGTATATATTTGCCTTGAATATATGATTAACTCTATTATAAAGTATATAATAAATATTATAAGTAAGTAATAAAAAGTATATATTATATTCAATAAAAAGTAATTTAATAATCTTTGAATTATCATATGTTTAAAAAAAGTACTGAAATTTGATAAAATTATATTAAGAATTATATTAATTTTTGTATTATTATTAATCTTATTTTTAATACCATTTTTAGATTAGTGTTTGAGCTTAAACTGAAAAATATGAATATGTGTGTAGTGTCAAAGAGAGGGGCACTGCCATTATATAGTTTTGCGGGGGGAATGATAGATGAGAACTATAATTGTAGAAAATGAAAAACCAATATTAGAATTAATGAAGCTAATGATGGAGAGAAACGAATATTTGGAAGTAGTAGGTGAGTATACGGACTCTAAAGAAGCATTGAAAGGTATATATAAATTTTCACCGGATGTGGTTTTTCTAGAGGCGGAAATGCCATTTATAAATGGCATTGAACTTTCAAGGAAAATAGAAAGTTTCAATAAAAATATACAGATAGTCTTTGTGACTGCTTATAAAAAATATGCTTTGGATGCTTTTAAAGTAGGTGCAGTAAGCTATATTTTAAAACCAATTACGGAAGGGGATTTAGATGCTACAGTAAACAGACTACTTAAAAATAAGTCTGCTATAGAAGAAAGTTTTGAATATAGAAAAAAGCACAAGGTGTTTATCTTAGGATCTTTTAAAGTATATAGTAATTCAGGAAAGAAAGTTACCAGGTGGTCTACTGCAAAGGTGCAGGAACTGTTTGCATATTTGATATGTAAAAAAGGTAGATACATAAGTAAATGGGAACTCTGTGATATACTTTGGCCGAAATCCTATCCTAAGAAAGCTGAACATAGTTTGTACACTACTATATATAGATTGAGATCTGTTTTAAGAAATGTAGGTATAAGAAATATAGTACGTTATGAAAATGGAAAATATGGTATGGAACTGAAAAATTTTTATTGTGACAGCTGGGAATTTGAAAATTTTGTTGAAAGTAATTCTGCGGTGAATGATGAAAATATAGTTGATTGGGAAAAAAATACTGAACTTTATAAGGGAATGCTTTTTGGAAGCAACGATTATTTATGGGATATGGAATTAAATGAAAAACTGTGCAGATATTATTCTTTTAGCACTAAAAATATAGCAAAATATTATATAGAACTGAAAGCTTATAATAAATCGGAAAGATATTTAAAAAAAGCAATTGCTGCAAATTCCTTTGATGAAGAGGCTTATGAGCTTATGATGTGGGTTTGCTTTTATATGGGAAATAAAATAGAGTTAGTAAGGCATTATAAGAAATTGAGCGATTTATTCAAAAAAGAACTTCAAATGAAACCTAAAGAATCTACTATAAGACTTTATAAAAATTTGATCATGAAGCTGTAAATATTATTTATTTTTGTGCTTTAAGATCATATTTTATTTTGTGAGGAATTTGTGAGGAATTTGTGAAGCTTATGTGATAAAAATTTAGTATTATTAAAAAAGATAGAGTAAAAGTAAATACTAATTAGTAATTACTTTTTACTCTATTAAGGTCACTTGCATAAAATTATAAGTTATAAAAATCATAATTCTAAAATTTTATTGCAAAGACCTTTTATTTTATTTTGGAAAGGAGGGAGAAAATGAAAAAGAAAAAATTTTCTTCTATTGTAGTCACTTTTATATTTTTACTTCAGATTTTCTCAAGCTTTATGCCAATTGGCAGCGCTAAAGCGGATGATACTGCATTTCCCTTTGTAACAGGAGCTGTTCTCACAGACGGCAGTGGAAAGGACATAAGTCAGGAAACAAATGTGGACAAGAATTCGGATGTAAATGTGAATTATGATTTTTCTATTCCGGAAGGTCAGACTGCAGTTAATGGGACTCCTTATACTGTACAGCTCCCAGATCAAATCAAATTAAAGGGAACTCAAGCTGATACCAGTGTGAAGGATTCTTCCGGTACTCAAATAGGATCATTTGTAGTAGATACGGCTTCCAACAAGCTAAACATCACTTTTTCAAAGGATATAACTGGAGCTTTATCAGGCAAATTTTCTGTAAGTACTCAGTTTGACAGTAGTAAAATAGGAAATGAAAATCCTGTATCCATTAATTTTGGAAAAAATTCTGTCAACGTGAATTTCAGGCAGGATACGTCGTCAGAGAATACTGGAACGTCAAATACAATTGGACAGACAGTTTCTCCAAGTGATGTTTCAGCATCTGCTAGTACAACTACTGGCAATGATATCACAGATTCATTTCATTTTATTACGGGATTCAGCGGCTTGACTGACAAGGATGGCAATCCATTGGGTGACAATGTAGATAAAGCTTCAGAAATTCATGTCAGCTACGAGTGGGCTATTCCAAATACAGTAAATGTAAATCTAGGCGACTACTATAAAATGCAACTGCCGAAGAAAATTCATATTGCAGCACCTATTGATCAGCCAATAAATGATGATAATGGAGTAAAGGTAGCGGATATGCATGTGGATACGAGTGGGCTTGTAACGCTTACGTTCACAGATTATCCAAGTACGCATTCCAATGTAAGTGGTTATTTTTATATTGATTGTCATTTTGAAGAAAGTGAAATAGGTAATAATAATCCGGTGACTATTACTTTTACTATTCCCGGCATATCAGATCCTGTTACTGTCGATGTAAATTTTGAACAGCCCAAACCGTCTATTACAAAAGATGGAGGTTATGATCCGGCTACAGATGAAATTACATGGCAGATAACAGTGAATAAGGAAAATGTCAATGTCACGAATGCCAGTGTTGAGGATACTATAAATGCAGGACAGGTATTCGTACCAAATTCTGTTACAGTCAACGGTTCTCCAGCTGATGCTTCAGATTATAGCTATGATCCCAGCAGTAAAAAATTCATCTATAATTTTGGGAATATCAACACACAGCAGGTTATAGCCTTCAAAACCAGTATACATGATGATCTGGCCGCCCAAGGTCAGGGAAGCTATAAATATAATAATACGGCTGATTTAAATTATACTGACAATGGAACTCCGCAGACCATAATTTCCAACACGAAAACTGTCAATGTGCCTGTGAAGTTGATTAGTAAAAATGGACATTATGATGAAGCAAATAAGAAAATTGACTGGACAATTACAGTAAATGAAAGCAGAAGGGCAATTGACAATGCAGTAGTTACTGATATGATTCCTGAAGGTCTTACTTTAATTGATGATTCGGTTAAAGTAGATGGAGCTGCTGGTTCAAGTTATACAATATTAGGACAGCTTTTTACCTATAGTTTAGGAAGTATAACTGAAAAGAAGGTAATTACTTTTTCAACTTCTGTGGATCAAAGCGTATATAATAGTAATAATCATAAAAACTACAATAATACTGCTTCATTAACAGGTAATGGAGTTCCAGATGGAACATCTGACAGTGTTGGAGTTGGAGTTTCACCAAATATCATTCAAAAAACCGGATCAGGATACGATGCTTCCACAGGTATTATTACCTGGACAATTACTGTGAACGGCAATAAGACAAATGTTGCTGCCGGTGCAAAAGTTACAGATACTATTCCTGTAGGCCAGAAATATGTGGCTGGTTCTGCAAAGCTGGATGGTGCTCAAATAGGAGATGGCGGATATACAGCAGCAGATTCCGGAGATTCAAAAAAAACTGGAACCTTTGTTTATATCTTTAACAATGCATTTTCTGACACACATACTATAACCTTTCAGACACAGGTAACTGATGGCAAAAATTATAAGGCAAATTATAGCGGTAAATATTACAATTATGTTAATCTGACTGCTGTTGATATAAATCAGGATACTACTGGAGCCCAGCAGGTAACCAGTAATGTAATCACCAAAACAGGTGCAGGTTATGACTATTCAACAAGAGAAATTACATGGAAAGTTGTAGTAAACAAGAATGCAATGCCCATAACCAATGCAGTGGTTACCGATGTTATTCCGGAAGGACAGCAGTATGTAGCTGATTCTGCAAGTATAGATGATGGTGCAAATGGTTCATTTACTATATTATCGGATAATCAGGTTGTTTATACTTTTACCGGTACTATCAATAAAACTTATACTATAATCTTCAAGACAAAGCTTACTGATTTGAGTATTTTCAATACCAGCGGAGATAAAACATTAAATAATACTGCATATATTACTGGGGATGAAATACCTACAGATGGCAATGCAACGAGTACAGGTAAACAGACTGTTAAAAATTCAGTAGTTACTAAAGAATCTACTTATACAAATGGCAAGTCCTATATCGACTGGACGGTAAAGGCAAACTCCAACTGGAGTATTCCTTTAGCTGGTACAACTATAACCAGTGCAACCATAAGTGATAATCTGCAGGATGGACTTTCACTGGACACGGACACCGTGGAATTGTACAAAGCTACTGTAAATTCTGATGGAAGTCTCACACCGGGAGATAAAGTTGCTCTTACTGCTGATAATGTGAAATACAATCCTGACACCAGAAAATTTGATTTCACATTTCCACAAGGTGCAGGAACTGGAGCTTTCATTTTGAAATTCAGGACGAATGTAACCAAGACGGGTACCTATACAAATTCAGTGGAATTTAAAGGAAGCGGAGTAAATGAAAAATCTACTACTACCCAAAATGGTGTCTGGTTTTCACAAGGCGGCGGCGGTGCCACTGGAGAAACTGGAAGTATTAAGGTTATAAAAGTTGGTGATGATGGTGTCACACTATTATCAGGTGCAGTATTTCAGCTTCTTGACCAGTATGGAAATGTCAAGGAAACTTCTGCTCCTACAGGAGCTGATGGTTCTATTGTATTTAAGAATCTTAAATATGATTTGAATTATAAGGTTAAAGAAATAACGGCTCCTATGGGATATAATTTATCCAATGAAATTTATAAGTTCCAGGTTCACAATGCTGCAGCCCAGAAGGATATTACTTATAATTACAAAGACAGCATTATTAAAGGTAACATACAATTTAGTAAAGAAGGGGAAGATGGTGATGCTCTGACAGGAGCAGAGTTTACCCTCTATGATAGTAATGGAAATGCAGTGCAGACAGTATTAAGCGGAAGTGATGGAAAGGTACAGTTTACTGGTGTTGAATATGGAAGCTATACTATAAAAGAGACAAAAGCGCCAACGGGTTACAATCCTTCCACCCAGGTATTGACTGCGGCTATAGGAGATAATGACGATGGAAAGACTGTAGATGCCGTGTATAATGATGCAGATGGAAATCCTTTAAGTGTACTTTCAGATACCAAGATAAAAGGAAACATACAGTTTAAAAAGACGGATCAGAGTGGAAAGCCACTTAAGGGAGCGGTGTTTACCCTTTACAAAGTAGGTACTGGCGGTACTCTTACGGCAGTCAAAAATTTTGACAGTAAGGATTTGACTTCAACTAGTGATGACAATGGATTTGTTACATTTAATGGTGTGGAATACGGGGCTTACAAAATAAAGGAAACTACGGCACCTTCAGGATATTATCTCTCGTCCAAAGTGCTGTGTGCAAGTATAACTACTGACGGGAGTACTGTATATGCAAGGCCTGAAGGAGATACGGGAACGAATGTATACAGCCTTTCAGACACAAAAATCCCGGGCGGTGGAAGTGTAGGTATCCAGGGAACTATAAGTGTGAAGAAAACTGACAATGGTGGAAATGCTTTAAGCGGTGCGGTATTTACGCTCTATAATGCCAGCGGGAATCCGGTTCAGACTGCGGTTACGGATGTCAGTGGAACTGCTCAGTTTACCAAAGTAAAGCCGGGAAAATATACTGTGAAGGAAACCACGGCTCCTGCAGGGTATGTGCTTTCCGGCCAGGTGATTCCCGTAGAGATAAACATGAGCAAAGTCTATGACATTGGAACTGTGAAAGATTCTAGAAATACACCATTAACATCATCAATTGAAGTTAAGAAAACTGACAACGGTGGAAATGCATTAAACGGTGCAGAATTTACATTGTATAAAGATGGTATTAAGATAAATTCAGCAGTAAGCGGAAAAGATGGAATTGTAAAGTTTGATGGTGTGGATTATGGAAAATATACTATTAAAGAAACTTCAGCACCAGCTGGATATTATTTAAATAAGGATATATTGAGTGTCAATGTAAATTTTTCAAAGACCTATCAATTTACTGTAGTAGATGTAAAGGAAACTCCACCTCCGGACAATCCGGGTGGAGGGACTCCAAATACTGATAATCCAGGCGGAGGTAATCTAGGTTCGAATAACCCTGTAGGACCTTCTAAATCCGGTAGCTCGGAAGGAACTTTACCAGTGAATTTGTCAAAGGTTCTTCCTAAAACGGGAAGTATATTAGATACTGCAATACTGCTGTTAGTTGGAATTGCAGCAGTTCTTGTAGGAGTTCTGGTACTTGTAAGAGGTAAAAGATCTGGAAAGACAATCAAATAGGATATGTTGAAAATGAAGAAAGTGTTGCAAAACCATTTCAAAAATAGTTTTGCAACACTTCTTTTTTTACTTGACTAAATTCTTATAATGAAGTAAGATATATTTTGCATGCTAAACATTTTTATACGAAATATAGTAAAATTTCAGAAAGAGGAGAAGACATGGATGATTTAGAAGATGGGATAAAATTATTGAAGACAGTAAAAAGGGTTATGAAAAATGCACATAAAATCATGGCAAGGCGGTTTAAAGATCTTGATCTTACGGGGCCTCAGCTGTTTGTTGTTATGAATTTGATACGCCATGGAGAAATGAAGATAAGTGATTTAAGTGAGAAAATGAGTTTGTCCAATAGCACTGTATCGGGAATTATCGATAGGTTGGAGAGACGGAACATAGTAAAAAGAGTCAGAAGCAGTGAAGACAGAAGAATAGTCTATGTGTATATAACCTCTGAATTTAGAAAAATTGCCGGCGAAAAACATGGGGAAGTTGACAGAATATTTAAATCCATGCTGGATACGGCTACCCCGGAGGAGATGGATGTAATAAATAGAGGATTATATACTCTTGAAAAAGTAATGAACAGGCAAAAAATGGATGGGAAGTGAAGGACATAATGTTTAAATTGATAAAATACCTGAAGCCATTTGTTGTTTTGATTATAAGTGCGGTTATTCTGCTTTTCCTGCAGGCAATGTGTGATCTTGCACTGCCGGATTACATGTCTAATATTATAAATGTGGGAATACAGCAGGGAGGCATTGAAAATTCTGTGCCGCAGGTAGTGAGAGAAAGTAAAATGGATAAGCTTTTGGTATTTATGAATAAAAATGACAGTGGGAGAATTTTAAAAAATTATATGCTGGTGGATAAATCCAGTCCGGATTATAGTAAATATTTAAAAAGTTATCCTAAAATTAAAAGTGAGCCGATTTATGTTTTAAGAAATGTTGATGGATCGCAGATTGACAAAATGAACCCCGTAATAGGAAAGGCTTTTTTGGCCGTTTCCGGTGTTGAAAAAATCAAGGCCAATGCCAAAAATGGGGTTATAAATTTTAATGGACGCAGAGTACCTGCAGGTGCCGATTTATTTGCACTTTTTTCAAAATTGCCCGATGCACAGCGTTTGAAAATAAGTGAGGATATGAACAAAAAATTCACTTCACTGGGTAACGGCATGATAGTGCAGGCGGCTTCAGGTTCAATTAAGGACGAATATAAGGCAGTGGGAGTGAATACGAATAAAATTCAGAGCAGATATATTGTCCATATGGGCGTGATAATGCTTCTTGTTTCTCTGGTTGGTGCAGTCTGTACTATTTTAGTGGGATTTATAGGGGCAAGAATTGCTGCAGGACTGTCGAAAAATTTGAGAAGGGATCTGTTTACCAAGGTGGAGAGCTTCTCCAGTGAAGAATTCAATAAATTTTCCACGGCATCCCTCATAACGAGGACTACCAATGACATTACCCAAGTACAGCTGGTGGTCTTTCTTTCCGTGAGAATGCTTGTATATGCACCTATTTTGGGTGTGGGCGGAGTTTTGAAAGTACTGGGAAAGAGCAGGTCCATGACCTGGATCATTGCCCTGGCAGTAGTTGTACTGCTGGGACTTGTAGGCAGCATATTTGCAGTAGCCTTTCCGAAGTTCAAAATTATACAGAAGCTTGTAGACAAATTGAACCTCATCACCCGTGAAAATCTATCCGGAATGATGGTTGTAAGAGCTTTCAATGCACAGGAGTTTGAAGAGGACAGATTTGACAAGGCAAACCGAAGTTTGACAAATACGAATTTGTTCATAAACAGGGTCATGTCTGCAATGTTCCCGGTTATGATGTTTATAATGAATGGAATCACAATACTTATAGTCTGGGTCGGCGCACACCAGATTGCAAATTCCAGCATGCAGGTAGGGGATATGATGGCATTTATGCAGTATGCCATGCAGATTATATTTGCCTTTTTGATGATGTCCGTGATGTTTATTTTGATTCCAAGGGCTTCAGTGTCTGCCCAGAGGATAAATGAGGTCCTGAAAGTGAAACCTTCTATATTGGATCCTAAAAAACCGCTGCATTTTCCCGGCAGAGTTAAAGGTGTTGTGGAATTTAAAGATGTATCTTTTAGATATGATGGTGCTGAAAAGGATGTGCTAAGTAATGTAAGTTTTAAGGCATATCCCGGTGAGACAACGGCTTTTATCGGATCGACGGGATCCGGAAAATCCACACTTGTGAATTTACTTCCGCGGTTTTACGATGTAACTGGAGGACAAATCCTTATTGACGGCATTGATATAAGAAAAATTACACAGCATGAACTCAGGGATTTGATTGGTTATGTACCGCAGAAGGGCTCACTGTTTGAAGGTACCATTGAATCCAATCTGAAATATGCCAGGGGTGATGCTTCAAATGAGGATATGGAAAAAGCAGTGGAAATTGCCCAGGCGAAGGAGTTCATTGACGAAAAACCGGAAAAATTCAAAAGCGGGATTTCCCAGGGAGGTTCAAATGTGTCAGGAGGTCAGAAACAGAGATTATCCATTGCCCGTGCTCTTATGAAAAGACCCAGGATATATATATTTGATGACAGTTTTTCCGCTCTTGATTTTAAAACTGATTCCGCTCTTAGAAGAGCTCTTAAATCTGAAACAGAGTCAAGTACCGTTCTGATAGTTGCCCAGCGTATTTCCACGATTAAAAATGCAGAGCAGATAATAGTGCTTGAAGAGGGAAGGATAGTTGGAATTGGAACTCACGATGAGCTCATGGAAAAATGTGAAACTTACAGGGAAATTGCACTGTCACAGCTATCTAAGGAGGAATTGGCATGAGTGATCAGAATAACAGGCGAAGGTCTTCCCGTAAAGGCAACAGGGGCCCGGGAGGTATGGTGATTTCAGGGGAGAAGGCCAATAACTTTAAAGGTACTATGAAAAAGCTTATAAAGTATTTAAGCGTGTATAAAATATCGATTGGTATTGTGATAATTTTTGCAATTGTAAGTACCGTGTTCTCCATAGTGGGACCTAAGATACTTGGAAAGGCCACTACAAAATTGTTTGAAGGTGTCATGGCAAAGATCTCAGGAACCGGAAGTATAGATTTTGGCTATATAGGCAGGATAATCGTACTCCTTGTGATCTTGTATGTAGCAGGATCGCTGTTTTCCTATGTACAGGGCTGGATAATGTCGGGGATATCCATGAAGGTAAGCTATAAATTTAGAAAGGATATTTCGGAAAAGATCAACCGCATACCCTTAAAATATTTTGACAGGACCAATCACGGCGAGGTACTGTCCAGAGTTACAAATGATGTGGATACTTTAAGCCAGACCCTGAATCAGAGTTTGAGTCAGATTATTACTTCCGTCACCATGGTTTTGGGAGTTCTTGTCATGATGTTTAGTATAAGCTGGCAGATGACTCTTGTAGCAATTTGTATAATACCGCTTTCTTTCGGGATTATAATGATCATAATAAAGTACTCGCAGAAATATTTCAAGCAGCAGCAGGATTATCTGGGAAACTTGAATGGACATGTTGAGGAGATGTACGGCGGGCACATTGTCATGAAAGCTTTTAACGGCGAAAAGAAAAGTATTGACAAATTTGACGGGATGAATGACAGGTTATTCGGGTCAGCCTGGAAATCCCAGTTTCTATCTGGCATAATGATGCCTATGATGAATTTTATAGGTAATCTGGGTTATGTCGGCATATGTATTCTGGGAGGTTGGCTCACGGTGAAAAAGGTCATAGAAGTAGGCGATATACAGGCTTTTGTCCAATATGTCCGATCTTTTACCCAGCCCATTTCGCAGATTGCCAATATTTCAAATATACTTCAGCAGACAGCCGCATCGGCAGAGCGTATTTTTGAATTTTTGGAGGAAGAGGAAGAAACCCCTGATTCGTCTGCCGCTGCAAGGCCTGAGAATATAAAGGGTTATGTAGAATTTAAAAATGTCCGTTTTGGATATGATCCGGATAAAATAATTATAAATAATTTTTCGGCATCTGTTAAGCCGGGGCAGAGAATTGCCATTGTGGGTCCTACTGGAGCCGGGAAAACTACGATTATCAAACTCTTGATGCGTTTCTATGATATAGATTCGGGGCAGATACTTGTAGACGGCCGCGATATAAGGAATTTTACCAGAAAAGATCTCAGATCCATATTTGGCATGGTACTTCAGGATGCCTGGCTGTATAATGGAAGCATAATGGAAAATATTCGCTATGGGCGTCTTGATGCGTCAGATGAAGAAGTTATTGAAGCGGCAAAGGCGGCCCATGTGGATAACTTCGTCCATACTCTGCCTGAAGGATACAATATGATATTGAATGAGGAGACATCAAATGTGTCCCAGGGTCAGAAGCAGCTGCTTACCATTGCAAGGGCGATAATTGCGAATCCCAGGATTCTTATTTTGGATGAAGCCACAAGCTCCGTGGATACCCGAACTGAACTTCAGATTCAAAAGGCCATGGAAAATCTCATGAAAGGACGTACTAGTTTTATAATTGCCCACCGACTCTCTACAATCCGTGATGCAGATCTTATACTTGTTATGGATCATGGTGACATTGTTGAGCAGGGAAACCACCGGGAACTTCTTAAAAAAGGTGGGGCATATGCGAAACTTTACAACAGCCAGTTTGAAGTGGCCTAGATAAACAGGGTCAGGAACAGCATTTTTCAAGTTGTTCCTGACCCTATTTATCTTTTATTTATTCAGTTTTTTGAATTGAATGTGCAATTTCTTTTTATGACTACACAAAGAATTTTTGACATTTTAATAAAAACTTTGACAAAAATATTACTTAGTAATAAAATATGCCTATATATATTTTCAAATTATCATATTATATATCCGCTGTACTCGGACAATTATGAATAATTGTGTTTTTAACATTCATATGGGACCCGGCAGCGGATATATGGAAAAATTCAAATAAAATTTAGGGGGCATTTTTATGGATAGTAATGAAGTTAAAAATCTGAAGCAGCTGGTGTGCAAAACTATTGATGAAAATTCCGGGAGAATAATAGACTTTTCAAAATCTGTGGAAAAAGAACCGGAGCTGGGATTTAAAGAGGAGAAAACATCTCAGAAGGTGAAGAATGTTTTTGACAGTATAGGTCTTAAGTACAGGGATAAACTGGCCATTACCGGGGTGAAGGCAAAGCTGAAGGATAAGTGTGACGGCATAAATGTGGCTGTTTTAGGGGAACTGGATGCAGTTATATGCAGGGGAAATGAGAATACGGATCCTGAAACGGGGGCAGCGCACACCTGCGGGCATCACCTTCAGCTGGGAGCTTTGATTGGCACGGCTATAGGCCTGAAATTATCCGGAATTTCTGACAAGTTAAATGGAAATGTAACTTTTATGGCAGTACCTTCAGAAGAGTGTATCGAATTTGCCTATAGACAAAAGCTCATGAAACAGGGAAAAATTCATTTTCTGGGCGGTAAACAGGAACTTATATATCAAGGGGAATTTGACGATATAGACATAGCCATGATGATGCACTCCTTGAAAAATTGTCCGAACCCCACCGTATTGATAGGAAAATCCAGCAACGGGTTTCTGGCAAAAACTATACGGTATATGGGAAAAGCAGCTCATGCTGCGGAAGCGCCTGAACATGGAATAAA
The DNA here is from genome assembly GCF_041224415.1 of Clostridium lapidicellarium. Taxonomy (NCBI): domain Bacteria; kingdom Bacillati; phylum Bacillota; class Clostridia; order Eubacteriales; family Clostridiaceae; genus Clostridium; species Clostridium lapidicellarium. The sequence continues at coordinate 21,984 of NZ_JBGFFE010000017.1, forward strand.
TGCACTAAATGCTGCAATGATTGGACTTATGGGCGTAAATGCCCTCAGGGAGACCTTTAAAGACGAAGATTATGTAAGGTTTCACCCCATTATTACAAAAGGAGGGGATGTGGTGAACAGCGTTCCCGACGATGTGAGGATTGAAAGCTATGTCCGCGCAAGGACCATAGATGCCATGGTGGGGACAAATAAAAAAGTTGACAGGGCGCTTAAAGCTGGAGGAGATGCAGTAGGTGCAAAAACTGTTATCAGGACTATACCGGGATACCTGCCCCTTGAATGTTCACAGGAGTTAAATGATATATACGGGCACAATTGCAGTGAACTTTTGCCCGAAAGCAGTGTGATTGAAGGAGGACATTTCTTCGCCTCTACGGATATGGGTGACGTGTCCCAGCTAATTCCAAGCATACATCCCTATATAGGCGGAGTCAGGGGCAATCTCCATGAAAAAGATTTTGAAGTGGAAGATTATTATTCAGCTTGTGTCCTTCCTGCCAAGCTATTTGCAATGCTTGTAATAGATCTCCTGGTTGATGATGCAGAGAAAGGTAAGCATGTTATCAAAAACTTTAAACCTCAGTTGTCTAAAGAAAAATATTTGAAAATTTTAAATGGATTCAATAAGGTGGTAGGAGGAGAAAAATGTTAAAAAAATATCTCAAAATTTTTATATTGGCTTTTGTGCTGGTTGTAATTTCAGAACTTATAGGTGAAAAGAAAATTAAACTGGGACCTGGATATCTGGTATTTTTACCAATGCTCTTCGCCCTGGTTATGGGTCTTATTATAAGTCTTCCAAAATTGAAGGTGATTTCCAATGGGGAAATGAGTTTATCCAATGAAATCATGGGGATTGCCGTAATATTATTTGTGGCCAAGATAGGTGCTACCATGGGACCTTCTATTGTTTCCCTCGTTGAATCAGGCTGGGCACTTTGCTTTCAGGAACTCGGACATTTTTTAGGAACTGTTGTTTTAGGACTTCCAATTGCCGTTTTGCTGGGGCTTGGGCGTGAAGCTGTGGGTGCCACTTTTTCAATTGATCGTGAACCCAACATTGCCATAATTTCTGAGAAATACGGCATGGATTCTCCGGAAGGCCGCGGAGTTATGGGAATATACATTTGTGGAACACTGTTTGGTGCAGCTTATATTGGACTTCTTGCAGGCTATATGGGTTCCCTTAAAATATTCAATCCGCTGGCTCTTGCTATGGGCTCAGGTGTCGGATCCGGAAGCATGATGGCGGCAGCTTCTGGTGCCATTGCATCTGTATTTCCATCGGAAGCCAAGGAAATAGCCAGCTTTGCGGCAGCATCCAACCTACTTACTACTATAGTTGGAATATATTTCACGTTATTTGTATCACTGCCTGTTGCAAACAAATTCTACAATTGGCTGCAGCCCAGAATCGGAAGAAATAAAAAAAGAGTAGGAGAAGATTAAAATGAAAAAATTGATTCGAGAAGCCGTTATTTTATTTGGAGTCGGAATAATCGCACTTGTTGGAAACAGCATAAATGACAAAGTACCTTTGAAAGTTGGACTTATCGGAATGTCCATACTGATCTGCATTACTCTTGCTGGAATTATTATAAAAAAAGTTGTTCCGGTTAATCTGCCCATGGTGTTTTGGGTATCTATAGTGGCTGTGCTGGTAACATGTCCCCTTAATCCCTATGGAGCCTATTTGGACAAACAATATCTCGATAAAATAAATATGCTGGCCCTTACGACACCTGTACTGGCTTTTGCAGGACTGTCCCTTGGCAAGGATTTGAAACTTTTCAAAGAGCTCAGCTGGAAAATAGTGATTGTAGCCCTTACTGTCTATACCGGAACTTTTATATTTGCAACCTTGATTGCACAAATTGTCCTGAAATTTACCAACAAGATATAATGGGGCCATTTGCAAAATGTATATCTCAAGTGGTATTATTAGCAAAGAAGATAATTATGGTTTAGAACCAAATATTTATTGAAAATAATTATCAAGAAGGGGGAGAAATATACATGGCAAATGGTAGTTTCAGCATACTTGAAATGCTAAAGATAGCTATACTGATGGAGGAGGAAGGCTATAAATTTTATACTAACGGTATAAAACATACTACTGGAAAAGTTCAAAAATTTTTAAAAGTTGCTGCAGGCCAGGAATTTGTTCACAGGGAAAAGTTCCAGAAACTATATGATAAAATTTCCCGGAACAAACAGATTGAGTCCGAGTATCTCTTGGACAGTGAGGTATCCGGATATCTCAGGGGACTTATTGAAGACAGGGTGTTTGATAAGACTGAACAGCCGGAAGATGCATTTAAGGATTTGAAAACTGCTATACAGCATGCAATTGAAACTGAGAGACTTACGGTGCAGGTATATTCCCACATGTATAACGGAATTTCTAAAAAGGATGCGAAGGATATGCTGTCTGTTATATTGAAAGAAGAAAAGAGCCATGTGGAATATTTTTCAAAATTGCTTGATGACATGGTGGATTGATTGAATATCAAAAATATAATAAATGAACTCCTAAATATTGAGATGTATTTTAGGAGTTCTATTTTTTGCAGTTAAATAGGTTATTTTTGTGAAATAATGTGGAAACGATTGTATGCTTGATATGACTAAAATGTGTATGACAATATTTAACCATAAAAAATAATAATTTGATAAAATTTTGATATAAATGTTGATAATTTGATTAAAATTTAGTATTATATAAATTAAGTTTTTAAAACCTCGGGGTAATTTAAATTTTAAAATTTTAGGAGGCAGTTTTTATGAATAGTATAAATGGGGCAGATACTGTATTTGTGATAATATGTGCAGCACTTGTAATGGTAATGACTCCGGGATTGGCGCTTTTTTATGGAGGAATGGTAAGGGGGAAAAATACTCTGGACAGCACTCTTCACAGTTATTCTGCACTGGCGATAATATCTATTCAGTGGATACTTATAGGATATACACTGTGTTTTGGAAAGGATATAGGTGGACTGATAGGCGGTTTTAATTTTGCAGGGCTGAAGGGGGTTGGCTTTGCACCGAATGCAGATTATGCAAGCACGATCCCGCAGCAGGTATTCATGCTGTTTCAGCTTATGTTTGCCATAATAACTCCCGCACTTATATCGGGGTCCATTGCAGAGAGAATGAAATTTGTACATTGGGTGGTATTTCTAATATGCTGGACAACATTGGTCTATGATCCCATCGCCCACTGGGTATGGGGTGCCGGTGGATGGCTTAAAAATCTTGGAGCGCTTGATTTTGCAGGCGGCGATGTAGTTCATATAAGCTCCGGTGTATCGGGACTTGTTGCCGCACTTGTGCTTGGAAAGAGAAAAAATGTTGGAAAGCCGAGCAATCTTCCCATAACGTGTCTTGGGGCTGCAATTTTGTGGTTTGGATGGTATGGATTCAATGCAGGGAGTGCTCTTGCTGTAAATAATGCGGCTGTAAATGCCTTTTTAACTACCAATACATCTGCAGCGGCTTCGGCTGTGAGCTGGAGTATTTGTGAATTTATCCATAGGAGAAAAATAACTTCCCTTGGAGTTGCCAGCGGAATAGTTGCAGGTCTTGTGGCTATAACTCCGGGTGCTGGTTTTGTCAGCCCTTTGGCTTCGCTGGTTATAGGGTTTGCAGGAGGATTCATATGTTATTTTTGTATTACCTTTGTCAAATCCAGGCTTGGATATGATGATGCGTTGGATGCTTTTGGCTGCCACGGCATAGGAGGAATATGGGGCGGAATTGCCACCGGTATATTTGCATGGAAGGCAATCAATTCAGCAGGTGCAAATGGGTTGATACACGGAAATCCCAAACTTCTGGGGGTTCAGATTGTAGCTATCTTATCCAGCGTGGTATACTCGGCTGTTGTTACGTTTATTATAATTAAAGTAATTAATGCCGTAAGTAATATAAGAGTAGACAAAAAAGAAGAACAGTCGGGACTGGATGTTGCGGAACACGGCGAAGAAGCTTATGGTGGAATTCAAATGTAGAATATTTTTTGATAAGGGGGTATTAAATGATGGCTGATAAACTTACCAAGGTGGATATAATTACATCTAGAGGCAAATTTGAGGAATTGAAAAAAGCTCTAGGAGATATTGGAATTGCTGGCATGACAGTTACAAACGTGTTGGGATGCGGAATGCAGAAAGGTCATAAGGAATATTACCGCGGGCTTACCATGGACATAAATTTGATGCCTAAGGTGAAAATTGAAATAGTGGTCTGTGAAGTACCTGTGGATCTTGTGGTGGAGACTGCAAAAAAGGTTCTCTATACTGGAGAAATGGGGGATGGCAAGATATTTGTATATAATGTGGAAAATGTTATACGTATAAGTACGGGAGATGAGGGAAAGGCAGCCCTTCAGTACGATGACAGGAACAGGTAGAAATGCTGCACTGTATTGAAATAATTGCTTTATCTGGTAAAATAGATATAATAATATAATTTAACTCGATAAATGGGGAATTATTTAAACAGGACTGCATTTTATCCCGGAGGGGGAGGCCAGTGATGTGACGCGGGAGTACTGGAGGGAAAAGAAAGTTCATATATTGTTATAGAGGTTAAAAAGCTGGGAAGTTCTGTGTATCATTACATAGATGGAAAACTTCCGAAACCAGGTGAAAATTGTATCGGTAAAGATGAACAAGAGAATGTATGTAGAAATAGAAAATTAAAATATCAGGGGGGTTGTGTTTATGAATGTAGACAGGTGTATTGGTGAAGTTAAGAGGGACAACAATGTTGTTTCAAGGGCCTGCAGAATTCCGTATTTTCCACTGGTGGTGGAAAGCATAAAAGGATCAACTGTAAGAGATATAGATGGAAATGAATATATAGATCTACTGTGCAGTGCTGGTTCGACAAATGTTGGGGGAGCAAATGAGAAAGTGAAAAAATCCATAATAGATCAGGTAAACAAGTATATTCACTATACTCCAGGGTACTTGTACAACAAGCCCATGATTGATCTGGCCGAGAGACTTATAAAAATCACGCCGGGCAAGTTTGCAAAAAAAGTTGCTTTTGGACTTTCGGGATCGGATGCAAATGACGGTGCAATTAAATTTGCCAGGGCCTATACCGGCAGAAGTTCTATAATCACATTTATCGGGGCCTATCACGGTGCCACTTACGGTTCCATGTCCATGTCCGCAATTACAACCAAAATGAGAAGAAAACTTGGACCTTTTTTACCTGGTGTGTACAGTTTTCCCTATCCTAATTGCTATAGATGCATCTATGGTAAAAAAGAGAACTGCTGTAATTTGGAATGCCTTCGTCAGATTGGAATTGCCTTTGAAAGCTACCTGCCTCCGGAAGATGTTGCGGCAGTTGTGATTGAACCTATTCAGGGCGATGCGGGGATCATAGTGCCTCCGGGAAAATATATGAGAAAACTCCGTGAATTGTGTGCTCAAAACGGAATTTTGTTTATAAGCGAAGAAGTCCAGCAGGGATTTGGACGCACTGGCAGGTGGTTTGGCATTGAAAACTTTGATCTGATTCCGGATGCAGTCATACTTGGAAAGTCCATATCCAATGGAATGCCTTTAAGTGCAATTGTGGGAAGAGAAGAAATGATGCAGAGCCTTGATCCTCCCGCTCATATATTTACTACGGCCGCCAATCCGGTATGCTGCGCCTCTGCCGTAAGCACTGTAGACATAATTGCTGAAAAGGGGTTTCTGGAACATGTAAATGAAATCGGAAATTTTGCAAAGAATTATCTGAATCATTTGAAAGATGAATATACTATTATAGGAGATGTAAGAGGGATTGGCCTATCCATAGGAGTAGAACTTGTCGAGGATAAAATAAGCAAAGAAAAAAATATAGAAGCTGCTCTTAAGATATGTTACAGGTGCTATGAAAAGGGAGTTATACTCATATCTCTAAATGGAAATGTTCTTAGAATTCAGCCTCCTCTCATTATTACAAAAGATGAAATGTACAGGGCTTTGAAAATTATAAAATCCTCCATTGAAGATTACCTTCATGGAGATATACCTGACGATGTGCTGGACACTATAAAAGGCTGGTAGGGAATCTGCATCAGAAAGTATCTGAAAAAAATTTGATTTTCAGGTACTTTTTTTATTTTTTGCACTGCTTTTAAAAAATGCCTCTATGGATTGACCGGGTATTGTATGGTAGAATACATATTATGGACGTGAAAATTTGAATGTATTTGAGAAGAGATGAAAGCAAATTGAGATGTAGATATGTGTTATTTGATTTAGATGGGACATTGACGGAGTCCAAGGAGGGGATAACCAGGTCGGTGCAATATGCCTTGAAAAAATACAATATTTTTGTGGAAAATCTGGATTCACTTCAAAAATTTATAGGACCGCCCCTCAAGGATTCGTTTATTCAATATTATGGTTTTAGTGAAAAACAGGCATGTGGGGCAATTGGATATTATAGAAAGTATTTTGTATCCAGGGGAATGTTTCAAAATAAGGTATATGAAGGTATTGAAGACCTTCTGAAGAAACTCGAAAAATTAAAACTGAACCTGATGGTGGCTACTTCAAAACCTACGGTATTTGCCGAAAAAATATTGAGGCATTATGGACTGTACCCGTATTTTAGTGCTGTAGCCGGCGCCAATTTAGATGGGACAAGATGTACTAAGGGAGAAGTTATAGAGTATATTTTGGATAAGTACAATATAGGTGATCTTGACCGGGTAGTTATGGTAGGTGACAGAAAACATGATGTCCTCGGGGCTTCACAAAACGGAATAGATTGTATAGGCGTCACCTATGGATATGGTTCCGCCGGAGAGCTTAAAAATGCAGGTGCCGCTTATATTGTTCATGATGTGGGGGAATTGTTTACCAGGATTGTTTCCATTTAGGGAATAAATCCAGTAAATATACTGTCCTACCTCATGAAATTTTTTTTATAATACTCCTTCGGGGAAAGCATGAAGATTTTTTTAAAGGCCCTTGAAAAATTTGAATAGTCGTTGAATCCCGATTCCATACAGGCATCCGTGATGCTTCTGCCCTTTTTTATGAGCAGGTTGGACATGATTAACCTTTTCTGTATTATATAATTGTGGATTGTATACCCTGTTTGCTCTTTAAATTTATGCATAAGATAATATTTGCTCATGTAAAACCTGGAAGATATACTGTCTATTGACAGATCACTGCTTAGATTTTTATTTATGTAGTTAAGGATACTGCCTATATTTTCATCGCATTTTATATCGGAAAATTCCCTGAGGTTTTTTTGATCTAGAAACCACCTGTTTATATACACCATAAATTGTATAAAAAGGCAGTTTATAAGTGTTTTATAGCCGAATTCCCGGTTTTTTAAAGAGGACTTTATACGGGAAAGCAATTTTTTTGTGTCTGCAAGCTGGGGACCGTCAAGTCTGAGCAAATTAAACCTCTGTGCAGATGCCAGATCGAAACAGCTCAGCAGGTTGCAGTTGTTATTGTATTTTATAAGAAAATCCGGGTTTACCCAGAAGATTATTCTCTCATAAATTTTATTGGGGTCTATTACTGCCTTGTGTATGTCGTTGCTGTTTATGAGAAGTATGTCCCAGGGCTTTAATTTATAGGAATTCCCCTCGATCAGGTAGGTTGTATCACCTGATATGAAGATGACTATCTTGTTGAAGTCATGGTAATGAAATTGAAAGTCGATGGATTCCCTGTTTTTTAGATGGAATATTTTAAAATCCCTGTGGAGGTAGCCCTTCTTTATTTTAAGAATTTTATTTTTACACATATATTTATATCTCCAATCGTTATAATTATAGGTTAAAGCATTTTTTGCAATGTTTCAAGCATTTTTAACAATAAAAAACGCAAAAAATTGGGATATAATAAACTATATAAACAATATTTTGGAGGTATTGATTAATGAAGTCTTTTTTGAAGAATTACAAATTTCCCGCTATACTGCTCGGCTCAATAGTTTTGGGTGCGGTGATAGGCATAGTGGCAGGACCTAAAGCTGTGGTATTAAAACCTTTTGGGGACTTATTTTTAAATCTGATGTTCATGATAATAATACCACTGGTGTTTTTCAGTGTTTCCTCCGCCATAGCCAGTATGAATGGGATGAAGAGACTGGGAAAGATCATGGCAAGCACATTCTTTATTTTTTTATGTACATCTCTTGTAGCTTCCGTAGTTGGTTTTATGGGTGCCGTTGTTGTAAATCCGGCCAAGGGGATAGATTACAGCACGTTGAAAAAAATTGTTTCTACCGGAGGGGGTGCTGCACAAAAGGCCAAACAGGGGGGGATTTTGGAACAGCTGGTAAATACCGTTACCGTTTCGGATTTCGTTTCCCTGCTTTCCAAGAATAATATGCTCCAGCTCATTGTGTTTTCAGTACTCTTTGGGATTTCAACAGCCCTGGTAGGTGAAAAAGCTAAGCCTGTCACAAAGTTTTTGTCGGCAGCTTCGGACGTCACTATGAAAATGGTGAAGATAGTGATGTACTATGCACCAATAGGACTTGGGTGCTATTTTGCTTCAGTGATAGGATCCCTCGGTACCAAAATACTTCAAGGCTATCTTAGAGTTTTCATTCTCTATATAGTTCTGGCCCTGGTGTACTATTTTGGATTTTTTACCCTGTATGCTTTTCTGTCAGGGGGGAGGAAGGCAGTCAATATATTCTGGAAAAACGTGCTGACACCTACTATAACAGCCTTAGCTACCTGCTCAAGTGCGGCGACCATTCCGATCAATCTGGAATTTACGAAAAGAATGGGTGTAGCCGATGATCTGGCGGAAACCGTAATTCCAATGGGTGCAAATATACACAAGGACGGATCTGCCATAGGCGGTGTCATGAAAATTACATTTTTGTTTGGACTTTTTGGTAAAAGCATGGCCACTCCTTCTTCGGCACTGTCCATAATTTTTGTGGCGTTTCTTGTAGGAGCTGTAATGGCGGCTATTCCAAGTGGGGGTATGATCGGGGAAATGCTTATTTTAAGTGTATATAATTTTCCGACGGAGTTACTTCCCATAATTGCTGTCATAAGTGTTATAATAGATGCACCAGCCACCGTGCTGAATTCTGCTGGAAACACAGTGTCCAGCATGCTTATATCGAGACTTGTAGAGGGAAAGCAGTGGCTTTCCGCCAAAAACTAACAAATTGACAATTGTAAATTGTGCATTGTCAATCGTAAATTGTAAAAACTCGGGAGTTGATTATTGTGAATTTAAAAAAAATATTAAATAATATAGAATACGAAGTTGTCAGGGGAAATGACAATCTGGATATAGGGGAAATACAATATGATTCGAGAGAAATAAAGAAGGGGGATGTCTTTGTATGCATCCGGGGATATGTTACAGACGGTCATAAATATATAGGAAGTGCCTGTGAAAATGGAGCTTCGGCAGTTGTGCTGAGTGAAGATGTGAAACCCGTGCCCGGTTGTACCGTAATAAGGGTAAAAGACACCAGAAAGACCCTTGCCCTTATGGCCTCAAATTATTATGGAAATCCCTCGGAAAAATTGAAGGTCATAGGTGTGACGGGCACCAACGGCAAGACCACGTCGACTTTTATGGTAAAGTCCATATTGGAAGCGGCAGGCTTCAAAGTAGGTCTCATAGGGACCATATCCAATTTTATAGGAGATAAGAAGATACCTTCCCATAGGACCACTCCTGAATCTCTTGAGCTTCAGAAATTATTGGCACGGATGGTGGAAGAGTCCGTGGATTATTGTGTCATGGAAGCTTCCTCCCATTCGCTGTATTTGGACAGAACTTACGGGATCAAATTCTGCCAGGCGATATTTACGAATTTGACTAGAGACCACCTGGACTTTCACAAGACATTTGAGAATTACTATAGGGCAAAATTGATCCTGTTTCAAAATGCACTCAATTCCATAGTGAATATAGATGACAGGTACGGTGAAAGAATATGCAAAGATGCACCGGGAACTAAAGTTACCTATGCCATAGATAAAAAGGCAGATGTCCAGGGAGGCAGTTTGAATGTACATTCCAGGGGAATAGCTTTTACCATAACCTACGGCGGGGATAAAGAGTCAATAAATTTAAACATCCCGGGTAAATACAATGCGATGAACGCCCTGGGAAGTGCAGCGGCATGTTTGTGCGAGGGAGTTGATCTTCACAATGTGAAAAAGGGTCTTGAGCAGATGGAATCTGTTCCGGGAAGATGTGAGGTAGTTACAAAACCTTATAATTTGGGATATGAAGTTATAGTGGATTTTGCCCACACACCTGACGGACTGAAGAATATACTGAAAACCGTCAGGGAATTTACTAATGGAAAACTCATATGCGTATTTGGATGCGGCGGCGACAGAGACAACACAAAAAGACCTGTAATGGGCAAAATAGGTACTGAGCTTTCTGATTTTGCATTTATAACCTCGGATAATCCGCGGACGGAGGATCCCATGTCCATTATAAGGGAAATACTGACCGGAGTTGAAAAACACAATTATACTGTTATTGAAAACAGGAGAGAGGCTATAAAGGCGGCCATGAAGATGGCAAAAAGGGGAGATGTGGTAGTTGTGGCAGGAAAGGGACACGAAACCTATCAGATTCTCAAAGACAAGACCATACATTTTGATGAAAGAGAAGTAGTAGCGGATATTGTAAAGGAACTTTCAAGTTAAAATTTTACTGCCGGAAATTTTTGTTCATTGTAAAGGAGGAGAAAATCTTGAATTTATATATTTCGGATTTGGATGGAACACTGATGAATTCAAAACAACTTATAAGTAAAAGATCAGCTTCAATTATAAACGGGCTCATATCTTCAGGACTTAAATTTACTGCTGCCACGGCCAGATCCTATGAGTCGTCAGAAAATATATTGAAGCCCCTAAACCTGAACTTGCCTGTGATTTTAAACAATGGAGTATTTATCTACGATCCTGTTTCAGGCAAAAATGTTGTAGAAAATTACATGGATAACAGTTCGGCAAAATTTGTTTTAGAATATTACGAGTCCAGGGGCATATGTCCTTTTGTGTCAGCAGTGAATTTAAAAGGAGACAAAAAATTATTCTACAGGGGGATATCGAACAGAGGGCAGGAAATATATATAAATTCAAGAAAAGCACAGAAGGACAGTAGACTGACCCTTATAGACAGATCTCTGCCTCTTGAAAGCTATAGTGTAGTGAATATATTTGCCATAGAGAAAAAAGAGCGTCTTGACGGTGCATATGCATTGTTCAAAGATAAACTGGACGTGAGCTGCCAGTACACTGAAGAAATATATTCCAGGGGATTCTTCTGGCTGGAAGTTACGAACCCCAGGGGCAATAAAGGGCTGGCAGGAGGGTTCCTGAAAAAATATTTAAAGGCCGACAAACTTATTTGTTTTGGAGACAACCTGAATGATGTGCCGCTTTTTAAAGTATCAGATGAAAAATATGCGGTAAAAAACGCCTACCCACAGCTCAAAAACCTTGCCACGGGAATTATAGGCCGCAATGATGAAGATGGAGTGGCTGAATTCCTCTTAAAATCCAGTGCAGCCGCAAAATACCGAGTGGACAGGCAGCCCTCGGAAAATGCCGGAAAAAGCCGGGTGGACAGGCAACCCCCGGGGGTTGTTAATAAATTGTGAACAAATTTAGGACGCTTGACATAAGGCAATATTTTAATTAGAATTAACTCAAATAGAACTTTGAGTGAAAAATGCACTTTAAATTGGTCCTGTGAGGCCAGAAAGGGATGTATTGTTTTGGTTAGTCTTTTTTATGACTTTAAAAAAATGAACAGTTTTAGAAATTTTGGCAATGAAAAAGTTATTTCCATAGATAATTTTTTTTATTGCCTTTTTCTTTTCAAATAGCCGATTAAGTGTATTTTTGCTTATAAAAATGCAGGAGGTAATTTATGAGAGCAAAACTTATATTGGAAAATGGAAGTGTCTTTTGCGGCGAGGGCTTCGGCTGCCTCAAAGACAGTGTTGGTGAAGTGGTATTCAACACCGGTATGACGGGATATGGGGAAATATTTACGGATCCTTCTTATTATGGTCAGATAGTGACCATGACCTATCCTCTTATAGGAAATTATGGGGTTGATCTGGGCGACTTGGAATCAGCTTCACCTAAGGTGAAGGGAGTTGTCGTTAGGGAAATATGCCATTATTCCAGCAGCTTTAAGTCGGAGATGGAACTTGAGGATTACCTTAAGATAAATAAGGTAGTGGGACTCTCTGGAATTGATACCAGGGCACTTACAAAATCGCTCAGGTCAAAGGGCACCATGAAAGGAATCATAACTGTAGAGGATCTGGATTTTCATGCAGTAAAAAATACAATTGAATCCTTTTCCAATAAAAATGCAGTATCTGAAGTAACTGCGAAGAAAAAATATACAGTTGGAAAAGGACAAAAGAAAATAGCAGTTTTGGATTTTGGCGTCAAGAAGAGCATGATAAAAGCATTTTTGGATAGAAACTGCACTGTAACGGTATTTCCGGCAGCATCTAGAGCAGAAGATATTCTTGAAATTGATCCGGATCTGATATTTCTGTCAAACGGGCCCGGAGACCCTGCAGATCTGCACTTTGAAATAGAGAACATAAAAAAGCTCATAGGCAGAAAACCTATAGTGGGAATATGTCTCGGGCACCAGCTCCTGGCACTGGCGCTGGGGGGAACCACGGCGAAACTTAAATTTGGACACAGAGGTTGTAACCATCCTGTGAAAGATCTTACAAGCGGTAAAGTCAGGATAACCTCTCAAAATCACGGGTACTATGTAGATAAATTGCCTGAGAATATGGAAATAACTCATGTCAGTTTAAATGATGGAACCATAGAGGGGATGAAACACAAATCACTTCCCATATTTTCGGTACAGTTTCATCCAGAGGCATGTCCCGGACCAGAGGATAATGGTTATATATTTGAGGAATTTATGAAATATGCACTTTAAAATTGTCAACTGTCAATTGTAAATTGTAAATTGTAGAAGGGAGCGGCATTATGCCTTTAAATAAAAATATCAAAAAAGTTATCGTAATAGGATCCGGCCCTATAGTCATAGGTCAGGCAGCTGAATTTGACTATTCAGGTACACAGGCCTGCGAGTCCTTGAGAGAAGAGGGAGTTGAAGTAGTACTTGTAAACAGCAATCCTGCTACTATAATGACTGACGGTGAAGTGGCGGACAAGGTTTATATAGAGCCCCTTACAGTGGAATTTGTGGAAAAAGTCATAAAAAAGGAAAGACCTGACAGCCTTTTGGCCAGTGTGGGCGGCCAGACAGCTTTGAATCTTGCACTGAAGCTGTATGAAGGCGGCATACTTGAAAAATATGGTGTAAATATAATAGGAACTTCTATAGAATCGATAAGGGAAGGCGAGGATAGAGAACTTTTCAAAGAGGCAATGGGCAGAATAAACCAGCCTGTGGTGGAAAGCGGAACTGTAGAAGATGTAAAAAGCGGGGAAAAACTTGCGGACCAAATAGGGTATCCTGTTATAGTAAGACCTGCCTATACCCTTGGAGGTACCGGCGGCGGTATAGCTGAAACTGAAGAGGAATTGGAACCCATATTAAGATCGGGACTTGAACTTAGTTCCATAGGTCAGGTGCTTTTGGAGAAGAGTATAAAGGGATGGAAGGAAATAGAATATGAAGTTATGAGAGATAATGCAGGCAATTGCATAACTGTCTGCAATATGGAAAACATAGATCCTGTCGGAATCCATACGGGGGACAGCATAGTGGTAGCTCCCAGCCAGACCCTGTCGGACAGGGAATATCAAATGCTCAGGACCGCCTCCATTGATATAATAAATGAAGTTGAAATAAAGGGAGCCTGTAATGTACAACTGGCCTTAAATCCTGATTCCCTTGAGTATGAAGTTATAGAAATAAATCCCAGAGTTAGCCGTTCATCGGCTCTTGCCTCCAAGGCGACGGGATATCCCATTGCAAAGGTGGCGGCCAAAATAGCACTTGGTTACAATCTTGACGAGATAAGAAATGCAGTTACCAAAAAAACTTATGCCTGCTTTGAACCTTCGCTGGATTATGTGGTTATAAAAATTCCCAAATGGCCCTTTGACAAATTTGAAAGCGCCAAAAGAGAACTCGGCACAAAAATGATGGCTACCGGCGAGATAATGGCCATAGGAAGCAATTTTGAAGCTGCTTTTTTAAAGGGAGTCAGGTCTCTGGAGCTCGGGGCTTATTCACTGGATTATGGAAAATTTAAAAATCTTGCTTTGGAAAAGCTCAAGGATAAAATAAAACGCCCTGATGATGAGAGAATATTTGCACTGGCAGAATTGCTGAGGAGAAAGTACAGGGTAGAAAAGCTTTCGGAAATCACTGGAATGGACAGGTTTTTCATACACAAATTCAAGTGGATAATAGATGAAGAGGAAAAACTTAAATCCTGCAGTATAGGCAGCCTGGATAAAAAATGGCTTGAAATGCTCAAGAAAAAAGGCTTTTCAGACAAGGGAATAGCTGACATGCTCGGGGTTTCTCCAGATGAAATATACAGGCTGAGGAGGATATGGGGCATAATTCCGTCCTACAAGATGGTAGATACGTGTGCGGGGGAGTTTGAAGCACTTTCACCCTATTATTATTCCACTTATGAGAAATATGACGAAGTTTCTGTTTCCTCCGGTAAAAAAGTTGTGGTAATAGGCTCAGGCCCTATAAGAATAGGCCAGGGTATAGAATTTGACTATGCTTCCGTACACTGCATAAAAACCCTTAAAAAATTCAACATAGAAACCATAATAATAAACAATAATCCTGAAACTGTCAGCACTGACTTTGATATTTCAGATAAACTCTATTTTGAGCCTATCACCAAAGAGGATGTACTGAGCATACTGGACAAGGAAAAACCCTATGGGGTGATACTCCAGTTCGGAGGAGAAACTGCAATAAAGCTGGCGGAGTTTTTAAAGGAAAAAGGGATAGTCACTCTTGGAACTACTGCGGATCAGATAGATATGGCAGAAGATAGGGAAAAATTTGATTCACTGCTTGAAAAATTAAATATTCAGAGGCCTAATGGCAGGGGAGTATGTTCTGTTGAAGAAGGGGTCGAAGAGGCGGAAAGGGTTGGCTTCCCGGTTCTGGTAAGGCCTTCCTATGTACTTGGAGGGCAGGGTATGGAGATAACCTATGACGTGGAAGAGCTCGTCTACTATCTTTCTATGGCTTTTGAAAAAGACAGGAAAAATCCCGTACTGATAGACAAATATCTTATGGGGAGGGAAATAGAAGTGGATGCAATATGTGATGGTGAGGACGTACTTGTGCCGGGAATCATGGAGCACCTGGAAAGGGCTGGAATTCACTCCGGTGATAGTATAACTATGTATCCAAGCCAGAACATAAGCGGCGGCATGAAGAAAAAAATATTGGACTGTACCATGAAACTGGCCATCGGCATAGGTATAAAGGGAATGATAAATGTACAGTTTATAGAATATAGGGGGAATCTCTATGTAATAGAAGTCAACCCCAGGGCTTCGAGAACAGTTCCCTATATAAGCAAGGTCAGCGGTGTCCCCATAGTTGATATTGCCACCAGGGTAATGCTTGGTGAGAAACTTAGAAACATGGAATATGGAGTTGGAATTTTCAGGGAACCATCTATAGTGTCCGTAAAAGTTCCTGTATTCTCCACCCAGAAGCTCCCCAATGTGGAAGTTTCCCTGGGACCTGAGATGAGATCCACAGGAGAGGTGCTTGGAGTTTCCACTACCCTGACTGGTGCACTTTATAAAGGCTTTGTTGCTGCAGGGATGTTTTCACCTATGAAAAAGGGAACCATACTTGCCACTGTAAGCGACCATGACAAAAGTGAATTTCTGCCGATAGCAAGGGAAATTGACAGGATGGGAATAAAATTTATAGCCACCAGAAATACGGCAAAGCTATTGAGAGATAGCGGCATTGAAGTTGAAGAGACAAGAAAAGTAAAGGAAGGACATCCGAACATCATAGATATTATAAAAAATGGACAGGTGGATATGGTAGTGAATACCCCGACAAAGGGAAATGATTCCACCAGGGATGGATTTCATATAAGGAGAGCGGCAGTGGAAAGGAATATAGAGGTAATAACATCCATTGATACATTTAGGACAATGATAAAGGTAAAGGAGGAAAAAGTAGATGAAGACGCACTTCAGGTGTTCTGCAACTGCGGCATCAGGTGAGGATATGACAGGGAAGGAAAAAGCGAAAATAAAGAGAATAGAGGATATAAGGGGACTTGCGAAAAAATATTACCGGGATGTAGTGGAACTGAGGAGATATTTTCATATTCATCCGGAACTTAGCAAAAGGGAATTCAACACTCAGAGAAAAATCATCGAGGTTTTGGGGGAACTGGATGAGATGAAAATAAGAAAAGTCGGAAAAACCGGTGTCATTGCAGATTTAAAGGGCGGCAGACCTGGTGGAACCATAGCAGTTCGTGCCGATATGGATGCACTTGCCATAGATGATGAATGCGGCAGGCCGTACCAATCACAAAATAAGGGTGCCTGCCATGCCTGCGGTCATGATGGTCATGTGGCCATGCTGCTTGGTACTGCCAGAATTTTGCATGGATTCCGCCGTGATATTGCTGGGAATATAAGATTTATATTTCAGCCCAGTGAAGAAGAAGTGGCCGATGGTTCGGGAGCTGAAGCCATCATAGAAGACGGCGGCCTTAAAGGTGTGGACGCTATTATAGGGGCCCATCTGTGGCAGCCTGTCAGAAGTGGGGTCGTGGGAATTTCCGCCGGACCCATGATGGCGGCAAGCGATGAATTTGAAATAAGAATTGAGGGGAAAGCAGGTCATGCCTCCATGCCGCACCAGACGGTGGATTCCATACTGACTGCATCTGAAATTGTAATTGCCCTTAATACAATTGTGGGGAGGGATGTGGATCCGATGAAACAGGCCGTTGTATCTGTAGGTGTCTTCAATTCGGGACGTGTTTACAATGCCATAGCAGGTGAAGCCGTGCTCAAGGGGACCATCAGGACGCTGGATGAAGAAGTTAGGAGCCAGGTGTTCACCCACATAAAAAAAATTGTGGAACACACCTGTGAAATGACAGGGGCCCATTGCGATATCAAAAAGAATGCATGCACATATGTAGTTGACAATGATCCGAAAATTGCCGCCATCGTCTTGAAAGCCGGCAGGGAAATGATAGACGGAAAGGCCCATCCCATAGATCCGTTTATGAGCAGCGAAGATTTTTCATATTATATGAGGAAAATACCCGGGTGTTTTATCTTTGTGGGTGTGGGCAACCGTGAAAAGGGAATAATATATCCCCAGCATCATCCCAAATATGATATAGATGAAAGTGCCATGCTTTACGGTATGGAAGTTATGGCCAATGCAGCTTTGAAGCTTTTGGAAAATTTCAGGTAGATATTTGGTTCTCAGGCTGTGTGAAAAATGACTTTGAAGAGGGAGCCTTCCCCGGGAGTACTCGACACGGTTATGGCTCCCCTGTGTTCTTCAACTATTGATTTGGCGATTGAAAGCCCCAGACCGAAATTCCCGTTGTTTCCTGATCTGACTTTATCTACTTTATAGAACCTGTCG
Organism: Clostridium lapidicellarium; assembly: GCF_041224415.1. Lineage (NCBI taxonomy): Bacteria > Bacillati > Bacillota > Clostridia > Eubacteriales > Clostridiaceae > Clostridium > Clostridium lapidicellarium. Next base: position 39,614 of record NZ_JBGFFE010000017.1, read on the forward strand.
AATATTTTGTCTATGTGCTCCGGGGCTATACCTTCCCCGGTGTCCTGTACCGTTATCTGTATGTTTCCATTTATCCTGCACAGGTTTATTTCAATGGACTTTCCTGCAGGTGTATGTTTTATGGCATTGTGGATGAGGATTGCCATGAGCTGTTTTATGCGGCCCTCGTCTCCCGTAAAATTTATTTTGGATTCTATATGGGAAGTCATCTGTATTTCATGTTTTATTGCGGAGGCTTCAAAGGGGACAATGGACTGGGTGACTGCACTGCTTAAGTTGAAATTTGAAAAATTCAGCTGCTGCCGGTTGGAATCGGATCTTGCAAGATAGAGCAGATCCTCTATGAGTCTGGTCATCCTTCCCGTTTCCAGCTTGATATTTTTCAGCCATTTGTGCTGGCTTTTTATGGTGTCGTCCGGACTGCCAATGACTATATCGAGATTTGTAGTTATAACTGCAAGAGGTGTCCTGAGTTCGTGGGATGCATCTGCTACGAAATTCTGCTGCTTTTTCCAGGCACTTATTATTGGCCTCAGGGATATGCTTGCAATAAATAGGCTTATGATGAATACCAGTATGAGGCTTATTGTACAGACTGAAATCGATATGATTATCAGGTTATGGAGTATTTCATTGTCCGGGGTCTTATCCAGAAAAACCAGTATGAAGCCGTAATTTTTGGGGACTTTCAGGTATCTTAAATTGTAATTTCTGTAGCTTATGCTGCCCCGTGATGTATTTTCCCTAAAAACAGACTTTACTATGGCCTCGTAAGTGTATCTGTCTATATTTGAATTCCAGGATATTTCGATTATGTTTCCGTCATCATCTGTTTTTACAAAAAAACTTTCCATGGAGTTCATGTTTCTATTTGGAGGTTTAAGCGGAGGCACTCTTTCCGTCTCTGCTGTTTTAATCATTTTTTCACGGGATGAGTGTTCAAAGTTTCTATCCATAAGTATGTATATTCCCGAAAATATGGTGATGAGTACCAGGCTTGTAAGTATCAAATTAGTTAGAACCAATTCCACCTTTAACTTTTTAAACATGATCAGACCTCTTTTAGGCAGTATCCTATGCCCCTTATTGTTTCAATTTTCACGCCGCAGTTGAGCTTTCTGAGCTTTTTTCTCAGGTAGGAAAAGTACACTTCAATGTTGTTGTTCATTTCCACGTCGGAATCCATGCCCCATACTCTGTCCAGAATTTGATCCTTAGTGATTACCTGATTTTTGTTTCGTGCTAAGAGCTCCAGAAGCTGGGATTCTTTTGTGGTCAGTTTTACCGTGTTTCCCCTGCATTTGATTTGGCCTTTCTGGGGATCAAAGATCAGGGAGGCCAATTTTATGTTCTCGTCCTGTATGAAATCCACGTGCCTCCTTCCAAGAGCCCTTATTCTGGCCAGAAGTTCTTCTGTAGAAAAGGGCTTTACCAGGTAATCGTCCGCGCCGTTGTCAAGGCCCTCCACCCTGTTTGAAATGGAATCCATGGCTGTAAGTATTATAACTGGAGTTTGGATTTTGTTTTTTCTGATGTCTTTAAGTACGTCCAGCCCATTTTTCCCGGGAAGCATCCTATCAAGTATTATTACGTCGTATATTTGTGTCTCGGCCATTTCCTCCCCTTCAATTCCGTCATAGACTGCATCCACACTGTAATTGTTTTTTCTGAGAATATATACCAGGGCATCTGAAAGCATTACCTCATCTTCAATTAAAAGCAATCTCATGATTTCACCTCACTTTATAGTACAATTATACGCCAGAAATACAGATTTTTAAAGGATATGGTTTATTTTTAAGGCTTTTTTAAGGTTGAAACTACAAAATTATAATAATCAATTTAATTTCTACAAAACTGAGGTGAAAAAAATGCGGCAAGAAATTGTTTATTCTGTGGTGGTACCTCTGTATAACGAGGAAATGGTAATAGACGAGAGCTATAAAAGACTTAAGAAAATCATGGACACCACTTCTGAAAGCTATGAGATTATATTTGTAAATGACGGAAGTTTGGATAAAACCCGTGAAAAGGCAGAGAAAATCTGCAGTCAGGATGTGAATGTCAAGCTTGTTAACTTCTCCAGAAATTTTGGACATCAGCCTGCCATAACCGCAGGAATGAGGACTTCCAGCGGTAAAGCAGTTATTGTAATAGATGCGGATCTTCAAGATCCGCCTGAAGTAATGCTCAAGATGATTGAAAAATGGAAACAGGGATATGATGTGGTCTATGGGAAGAGAATAAAGAGAGAAGGTGAATCCTTCATAAAAAAATTTACCGCCGGCGCTTTCTATAGGATCCTAAAGAGCATGACCAGCATTGATATTCCTGTAGATACTGGAGATTTCAGGCTTATAGACAGAAAAGTGTGTGATGTCTTGAATTCTCTGCCGGAAAGGAACAGATATGTAAGGGGGCTTGTCAGCTGGATTGGATACAGGCAGACATATGTGGAATTTGTAAGACAGGAGAGATTTGCAGGAGACACTAAATATCCCCTAAAAAAAATGTTCAAACTGGCTTTTGACGGTATAACGTCTTTTTCCTATAAACCCCTTGTAATATCAGGATATTTGGGTGGGGTATCATTTCTCGCAGGCATGATCATGCTGGTGAAAGATCTTGTGGATTTTGCGGCAAAGGGTTTGAAACTGGTGAATTTTCAGTTCCTGCTGTCTGTCGATCTGATTATGTTTGGAATTGTGTTGTCCTGTATGGGCATGATAGGCCAGTATATAGGCCGAATTTTTGATGAATGCAGGGGAAGACCCAATTATATTATTGAAAACATAGTAAATAAAAGGGGAGATTAGGAAATTATGAGTCAGCTGATAAAAACCGTGGATTTTATTTTCAATGGAAAGCTTAAATTGCTGAGCAGGTTTTCTGCCACCGGTGTACTTAATACCATAATAGATTTCCTGGTGTTTACCTTGTGCCAGAGTATAATCGGTCTTTATTACACCGTAAGCCAGGTTGTAGGTTACAGCTGCGGTGTGGCAAATAGCTTTATATTTAACAAGAAATGGACTTTTCAATACGATAATCCGGACAAGAATATTGTTCATGAAATATTGCAGTTTGTTGTTGTAAATATAGTGTCGCTTATTATAACAGTGATTTTTATGAAATTTTTAGTGGATAGATTTGCTCTTAACGTATATATATCAAAGGTGATTGTAACATTTGCAGCCCAGATGATAAATTTTCTGTCATATAAGATATGGGTTTTTAATTGAGGGGTGAAGTTATGAAGAGCGTAAAATTTGTAAAAGAAAAACTTGCTTTGTTTGCAGTGATGGCTCTGTCGGCAGTGCTGAATCTGGCAAACCTTGGTGCTGAAGGGTACGGAAATGAATACTATGCGGCAGGTGTGAAGAGCATGCTTGTAAATTTCAAGAATTTCTTTTTCGTCTCCTCCGATCCCGGCGGTTTTGTATCCATTGACAAACCTCCCCTGGGATTTTGGATACAGACCCTCTCTGCCAGGGTATTTGGATTCAGCGGATGGAGCATACTGCTTCCCCAGACCCTGGCAGGAGTTGTATCTGTCGTGATATTGTATTACATGGTTAAAAGGTCTTTTGGGAAAGCCGCGGCGCTTGTTTCTGCATTGTGCCTTGCAGTTACTCCGGTTTTTGTAGCTGCGAGCAGGAATAACACCGTAGATAATCTGCTGGTCATGGTACTGCTCTTTGCCTGCATGTTTTTATCCAGGGCGGCCGAAAAGGGTAAATTCAAATATCTTCTCATAAGTCTTGTACTTGTAGGTGTGGGTTTTAACATAAAGATGCTGCAGGCTTATATGGTTATTCCCGCCGTATACATAACTTACCTGATTTCTGCAGCTGCACCCGTGAAAAAGAAAGTCAAACACCTTGTTATAGGTACTGCTGTACTCGTAGTTGTGTCACTTTCCTGGGCAGCTGCCGTGGATTTGGTTCCTGCCGGCAGCAGGCCTTTTGTAGGCAGCAGTACGAATAATACGGTTATGGATCTTATACTGGGGCACAATGGAATCGAGAGGTTGAGCAGCAGCGGAGGCATGGGCGGCGGACCCGGCGGAAACAGACAGGGAGGAAATATGGCCTATTTTAAGAAAGATAGAAACCCTTCAGGTGCGCAGAATGTGCCTCCAAATGGTGGGTTTCAAAGAGGCTCCGGCGGCAATTTTAAGGACGGCAGCCAGCAAAATGGCGGCCCTCAGATGCAAATGCCTCAGGGAGCGGGTCAGAATAAGAAAGGCATACAGCAGATGGGCAGAAATGGACTTTCAGGAAATTTCGGAGGTCAGACAGAAGCAGGCGTTACAAGATTGTTTTCGAAAAATATACTTTCAGATCAGATAGTGTGGTTCCTGCCTCTGTCCTTGTTGGGCTTTATTGCCGCGGCAATAGTGGAAAAGTTGAAAATCCCATTTGACAACAGAAAAAAATTGGATTTGATTCTCTGGATGATGTGGCTTCTGCCGGAATTTATATATTTCAGTTATACAAAAGGGCTGTTCCACCAGTACTATTTGACCATGATGGCACCGCCAGCTGCGGCTTTATCTGGTATAGGCCTTGTATCAATGTGGAAACTCTACAGGGACGGTTCCAAAGTTAAATCCATGCTTCTGCCTGCATCCTTTGTTGTGGAGGGGGCACTGCACCTTATGATGCTGTCTTATTTTTACTCTTCCATATCTGCAGCAGTGAAGGGTATTATAATAGCGGCGGCCGTACTGAGTTTTGCTTCATCTGCACTGCTTGTAATTTACAAGAACAGGGCGGGAAACGCAGGTTTTGCAAAGATACTTGCCTCTCTTGCATTTGCAGGGATACTTGTGACACCTTCCATAGGTTCTGCGGCAGCTGTGGTTCATGGCGTAAATGGCAGCATGCCTGCTGCAGGATTGGAGCTTCTGTCGTCAGATACAGGTTCTGGAAATACCGGAATGAAGAATAGATTTGGATCCTCAAACGACAGTAAAGAACTGATAAGTTTTCTCGACAGTCATATTAAAAATGAAAAATATGATCTCGTAGTATCCAGTTCCAATGCCGCTGCCGAAATGATAATTAAAAGCGGCAGGAGTATAATGCCTCTCGGCGGGTTCACAGGCTCCGATAAGATACTTTCCCTCAGCCAGTTTAAAGAACTTGTAAAAAAAGGTGAGGTAAGATATGTACTCACGGGTGGAATGGGAAGAAATTCACAGGATATAATGAGCTGGGTTCAAAAAAACGGAAAACTTGTCCCGGAAAATCAGTGGAAAAATACCACATCCGTCGGCAAAACCGTAAATCCCGGGGAAATGAATTCCCAGTCGCTGTATGATTTGAAGGGAATTTTAAAATAAAGTTGAATCTTTTATCCATAGTGTTTATAATTAAATTGAAATTTAATAATAAGTACAAGGTTTAAATACAAATAATTAAAGGGGAATCAGGTGAAAATCCTGAACTATCCTGTAGCTGTATTAGACGAGTTTAAGCTATATGGGCCACTTGGAAACGGGGAAGGCGTATTTTAAATGATGACTCTTAAGTCAGAAGACCTGCCTGTACTTTGCACCTTTAACTCTACAAGTGATAGAGGGGGCCTGCATATTGATGAATTATTTTTGTGATGATGTATGATTGATTGTTGAAGATCCTTTTATCAGCTTGGTTAAAGGGATCTTTTTTATTATGGAGGTGATAAAAATTATACAGCTTATTGGAGTAAAAAGTGACTGTGATATTGAAATAAGACAAAAATTTTCTATTATATCGGCGAGACTTGTTGATAAATTGAAAAGTATATATGATGTTACAGGAAATGTATTGATTTTAAGCACCTGTAACAGGACAGAAATATATGTCAGCTCCGATCTTGAGAGGGAAGCTCTGATCCGGAGTGTATTTGACCGTTTAGGATGGGACAAAGAACTTGAAAAATATATATTCTACGTAGAGGACAAAGATGCGGTCAGGCATCTCATGGAGGTATGCTGCGGCTTTCATTCCAAGATTTTGGGAGAAGATCAAATATTGGGACAAGTTAAAACCGCCTACAGCACTGCCCTCAAAGCTAAAACCATAAATGGACAACTTCAGAGGATGTTTCAAAATGCCGTAACCTGCGGCAAAAAATTCAAAAGTGTCTGTGAGATATACAAGATCCCCGTGTCCGTACCTTCCATAGCAGTTAGAGAAGCAGAAAAAAAGAAAATGAAAAGGTACATGATTTTGGGCTTTGGTGAAATAGGACAGCTTGTTCTTAAATACTTGAATTCCCTAAATGCGGAAATTGTCTATGTGGCAGTGAGAAACATGGCCAAGGTGGATGAATTTTATAGAAATTATGATTGGATTAGGTTCATAACATTCAGAGAGAGGAAAGATTACTACAAAAATGTGGACTGCATTATAAGCTGCACTTCTGCACCGCATACTGTGATTTCAAAAGATGAACTGCCGGACAAAAAATTGCTCGTATTTGACCTTGCGGTACCTAGGGATGTAGACAAGAATGTAAAAACACTTCCGAATGTTGAATTGTATGACATAGACAGCATAAGTGTCATTGACCAGAACAACAAGATAATGAGAAAAGAAAAAATGGAAAAATACAGATATATCATAGACGAGTATATAGATGAATTTGTTAAATGGCAGGCAGTAGATGAAATTTCCCCTGAAATACAGAAGATAAAGAACTTTGGCAGCAGGATATGCGAAAAGAGGATAAAGACCTTTAAAAACAAAAGATATACCAAGGACAATGAAAAGCTTGTAAGGACTATGATAGAGAGCACTGCCAAAGTGTATATAAATAGAGCCATAAATACTTTAAAAGAAGGAAAATTCCAAGGCAGAGAAGAAGAATATATGGAACTTATAAATAAAATATTTTGTTGATAGGGAGATAAGTGAAAATGAAAAATGACGATATATTTAATGAATCCAAATTGTATATGCCCGGAGGTGTCAACAGCCCTGTAAGGGCCTTCAAGGACGTTCCCATGAACCCGCCTGTTATAAAAAGTGGAAAGGGAGCTTATCTATATGATGAAGATGGAAATAAATATATAGATTTTGTCTGTTCCTGGGGTCCCATGATGCTGGGACATTGTGATACAGACGTGGTGAAGGCTATAAGGGACACCTGCGAAAAAGCCATATCTTTTGGTGCCAATACTAAACTTGAACTGGAACTTGCAAAATATATATGTACTACCGTAGACAACGTGGAAATGCTCAGAATGGTTAACTCCGGCACAGAGGCCACGATGAGTGCCGTAAGGCTTGCCAGGGGCTATACTGGAAGAGACAAGATAATAAAGTTTGCCGGCTGTTACCACGGCCATTTTGATGACTTCCTCGTGGAAGCGGGCTCTGGAGTTATGACGGAGGGCATTCCGGGCAGCGTAGGCGTTCCTGAAAGTAGTGTGAAGAACACCCTTGTGGCCCAGTACAACGATATTTCAAGCGTAGAAGATATATTCAGGCAGCAGGGCAGTGAAATTGCCGCAGTCATAGTAGAACCCGTAGCAGGCAACATGGGTGTAATTCCAGGAGATGAAAAATTCCTGAAATCTCTCAGAAAGTTATGTGATGAATACGGCTCCCTCCTCATATTCGATGAAGTCATGAGCGGATTCAGAGTTGCCTACAAAGGCGCCCAGAGCATCTATAAAATAAAACCGGATCTCACGACCATGGCGAAGATCATAGGTGGGGGACTTCCCTGTGGAGCCTACGGCGGAAGAAAGGACATAATGGAAAAGCTATCTCCTGTCGGTCCTGTGTACCAGGCAGGCACCATGTCCGGCAACCCCATTGTAATGGCTGCAGGCCTTACAACCCTGAAAAAACTTCACAGCAGCCCCCAGTACTATACTCAAATTGAAAAGCTCGGCCAAAAGTTGGTAGATGGAGTTAGAAAAATAGCTAGGGACAAAGATGTCCCGGTGGTTGTAAACAGGTGCGGCGCCATGTTCTCGCTGTTTTTCACTAAAGATTCCAAAGTGAGAAATTACAGTGATGCCAAAAAATGCGATACGGGTATTTTTGCAAAATACTTCACCCATATGATAAAGAAAGGCATTTACATCGCACCTTCGCAGTTTGAAGCCGTATTTTTGAGTGTAAAACATACAGAAGAAGATATTGACAGATTTTTGGAAGCATTTGACTCCTTCAAAATCTGACTGACATTTTGTCCCCTCTGCTTTGCAATGTCAAAAGCGAGGGGACAAATTTTGTTCACAGTTTATTCATGACCCCCGGGGGTCATGAATAAACTGTGAACAAATTTCAACAGATCTCTGAAAGCTCACAAGGTCAAGCTATCCTTACTGAAATGTAGTGCAATTTCAGGTATTTCAAGTAAGGTAGATATGCAGAATTGTACAAATTTCGTCTTAAACTTATGAATAAAACGTGAACGACGAGAGGCGATTTCCCGTCAACCATGGTGATTTCCGGCAAATTTCCTTCAACTATGGCAGCTTCCCGCACTGCAGGCGCTTCCCATCAGTTTCCGATGCTGCCGGTAGTTTCAGCAGGAGCGGTTTCGGTACCAGCACTGTGAAGCAGTTTTCCGATGCTGAGGGCGATTCCCGGCGATTTCCATCAATCAGGCGGTTTCCGTCAGATTTCACAGCAGCGGCTGGGTAGTTTCCAGAATGGAGTGCGGTAGCTTCCGGCAGTTTTGGACAAGTAGCTGTAAGCTCTCAAGTGGGCAATTATTGGTTGAATGTAAGATAAGCTGCCGGGCAATCATCGGTTGAAGAACAGTTAATTCCATACTGTATTGCAGATACAGGCGGGGCTGTGCGAAAAGCCCTTCGCTGCTTTTAAATTTGAATATTTTTTCCGCAGTATGATATAATTTAAATCAATACGAGGAGTGGAGGTATGAGCATGATGGAAAAAATTGCACTTTTGACGGATTCTGCCTGTGATATAGATGAAGGTACCATAGAAAAATATAATGTAGAAGTATTGCCCTTTAGAATTATATATAGAGATCGGGAGTATGTAGATAAAATTGAAATTACTCCCAGGGAAGTATATGATAATATGAAATATGAAATCCCCAAATCATCTCTTCCTTCGCTGGATGATATGGAAGGTGCTTTCAATAGATTTGAGAGGGAAAATTACACCCATGTGATAGCTGTTACAATTTCAAGCGGACTTTCCGGTACATATAATGCTTTGAAAATGGTTAGCAAAAAACATGATAAGTTATCCACATATGTTTATGATTCCAAGTCCACTTCCCTGGGCGAGGGTGTAATTGTAAAGGAATGTGGAAAACTTATGGATCAGGGGAAAAGTTTTAGTGAAATTGTGCACTGCATACCTGAAATGAAGAAAAGGATGCATTTCTTTTTTGTCTTCGGCACTTTGGAATATGCCAGAAAAGGCGGACGTATAGGAAAGTTGTCCGGCATTCTGGGCGAGGCTCTGGACATAAAGCCCATAGTATATTTTGACAATGACCAGGGTATTTGTTTCACCTGCGGCAAAGTGCGGGGGCGGAAGAGATCCCTGAGCAAGATGATAGACATAGGCAGTAGATTTCTGGCCAAATCTCCCTGCGACGTATATATAGCTTATGGCAATGCCAGAGAAGATGCTGAAGACATCTATGACAGGATCTCAAAACTGTCCAATGTGAAAAACATATATATGATAGGGCAGATAAGTCCTGTAGTGGGTGTCTATTCAGGACCTGGAACTGTCGGTGTGTGTTACATGGAGCAGAAAAGCTGACCGAAGCCAATTGCCAATTGACGATTATCAATTGGCAATTGTTCACTGGAGATTGAATAAGTTTGCAATTTTATTCTACTTGTTATATATTATATATAACAAGTAGAATAGGAGGGCAGTTATGATAATTGAAATTGATTTTGAATCCGAAATACCCATATATGAACAACTTAGAAGAAGCATTATAGAGGGCATAGCATCTGGAGATCTGAAACCGGGAGAAAGCCTTCCTTCTGTCAGGCAGATGGCACAGGATATAGGGATAAATCTGCATACTGTCAATAAGTCCTATAATATATTGAGATCTGAGGGATACTTGAATATAGACAGGAGGTCAGGAGCTGTTGTAAATGAAAACTATCCTAAAGACAGTGAAAAATTTAATAAAAAGCTGGCCGGAGAATTGAATTATTTACTGGCGGAAACCTATTTGAGAAATATTAAATTGGAAGATATATTGAAACTGTGCTCGGATATATATGGAAAATATAATTTGTCTGGCAGTGAAATTAAAGGGAAGGTGAGACGTAGATGATGGAAAATTTATTTTATGTGTACTTGTCTTTTATATTTTTAATTGTACTTGTAATCAATATGCTGACGCCGAACTTTACTAGGAAAGAAATCGTATTTGGGGTCAGGGTACCTGGGAATAAAATAGACAGCCCTGAGATAAAAGGTATCAAGGGGAGGTTTATAAAAAACAATTTGATAATTGGGGTTCCATTTATACTGCTGTTTAGTTTCCTGAATTATAAATTTACCAATGTGACTGTGATTTTGATTACTGTTTTTGCTTTTGTCTTTATAAATTTTTTGGTGTATATGATATCCAACAGGGAAGTTAAAGTTCTTAAATTAAAAAACTCCTGGTTCAAAGGTAAAAAGCAGGTTGTGGCAGTGGATGTAAGTTATTCCAGAGATAAGGGAAAAAATCTGGTGCCTCTGCGGCTTTTCCTGATCCCGCTGTCTATAATTTTGATAAATATAATTTTAGGATATGTAAATTATGCAGCTTTACCCCACAGGGTTCCCACTCACTGGGATTTTTCAGGAAATATCGACGGCTATCAGCTCAAATCCAGGTTCTTGATCTGGGAAATTCCTCTTTTTCAGATGGCATCCACTTTTATGTTTTTTATAATTTGTAAGATCATAGGGTGGTCGAGGCAGCAGTTAAATGTTTCAGATCCTGAAATTTCCGTAAAAAAAGATATGAGATTCAGGAGGGTGTGGTCCGTGTACATGGTGATTTTTGCTGCAGCAATGAACCTCCTTTTAACCTTTGGTACTATTCAGATATTTGGAGTATTCAGGGTGTCCAATTTGCTTGTGGGCATTTTGACGGTAGCTTTTGCTGGATTTATGATTTTGATTACCATGGTTTTATCTATAAGGATTGGACAGGGCGGAAGCAATTTGGATATCGGAAAGGACAGTTTTGGGAAAACTGAATCTGAAGTTATCGATAAGGACGATGATAGCTTTTGGAAACTGGCAAATACAATATATTATAATCCTGATGATCCGTCCCTGTTTGTGGAAAAGAGATTCGGAGTAGGCTGGACAATAAATGCGGGAAGACCTGCCGGAATGGCAATATATATTGGAATGATTGCACTTTTAGTTATAATTGTAATTGTAGCAAAAAATACAGCCCCGTAGCACATTCACCTGTAAATTGTCAGTTGGTTCAGTTTATGTTAACATTGTCCTATATACTTTTTAATTATAAAAAGGGGGTAAAAAATTGATATCTGAAAGAATGAAGGAATACGTATCTAAAAGCTCTACAGTGAGGGCTATGTTCGAAGAGGGGAAAAGGCTCTCTTCAATCTATGGGGAGGAAAATGTCTTTGATTTTAGTCTGGGCAATCCCAATGTGAAGCCGCCTGAATCCATAAAGGAAGCTGTATATGAAATATTGGACAAGGAGCCTCCCAATTTGGTTCATGGATATATGAGCAACTCCGGCTATGAAGATGTGAGAGATAAAATTGCTGGGGATATAAGCAAAAAATACAATTTAAAACTTACCGGGAACAATCTGATAATGACCTGCGGGGCGGCAGGTGGATTGAATATTGTTTTGAAAACTCTTTTGAATCCAGGGGACGAGGTTATTGTATTTTCACCGTTTTTTGGAGAATATGAAAATTATGTGAGGAATTTTGACGGAAAACTGGTTATTATACCATCCGACAGGGAGACCTTTGAACCTGACTTGAACCGGTTGGAGGATAAAATAAATTCCAGGACTAAGGCTGTGATAATAGATTCGCCGAATAACCCGACGGGAATTGTCTATTCAGAGAAACTTATTAAAAGTATGGCTGGGGTGTTAAATAGAAAGCAGGAACAGCTGGGCACCAGCATATATTTGATTTCCGATGAACCCTACAGGGAAATAGTATATGATGGGATAAAGGTTCCCTTTGTATTGAATTACTACAGGAATTCATTTGTCGTGTACTCCTACAGTAAATCACTTTCTCTTCCCGGAGAGAGAATAGGATATGTGGTCTGCGGCAGTGAAACGGATGATTTCGACAATGTAATGCAGTCTCTGAACGTGGCAAACAGGATTCTGGGATTTGTAAATGCACCTTCGCTGTTTCAGAGAGTTATTGCAAGGTGCCTGGATTCAAAAGTGGATGTAAATATATATAAGAAAAACAGAGATCTTTTGTACAACCATCTCGTTAAAATAGGTTTTTCCTGTATCAAGCCTTCAGGGGCTTTTTACCTGTTTCCAAAATCTTTAATACCTGATGATGTTGAATTTGCAAAGAGGGCAAAAAAATTCAATCTGCTTGTAGTTCCGGGTTCTTCTTTTAAATGTCCGGGTTATTTCAGGCTTTCCTATTGTATTTCATATGATAAAATAAAAAAATCACTGGACAGTTTTGACAAATTAATTAAATAATATAAAGGGCCGGATTCAGAAAATCTGGCCCTATGTTTGTCCATTTCCATTTAATAGGTGAATACCATCTTGCCGTCCCTCAAAGCTATTGGTTTTGACCACAGCCATGTGTTTGTAGTGCTGTCGTCGAAATAATAGAGTGCACCTTTTGTGGGATCATAGCCCTGTAGTGCGTCATAGGCGGCTTTTTTTGATTCCTCGGACGCAGGCTTGTTTATCCATCCGTTTGATACCGGCGTGAACTGATAGTATCCTCCTGACTTTTCATATATTACATCCTTTATTGTAGAAGGATATTTGGAGCTTTGAACCCTGTTTAACACGACGGCTGCAACGCCTACTTTAGCTTTGTAGGATTCGCTCTGTGCTTCTGCATTTACCAGTCTTGCAAGTAAATCCAGGTCACTTTCGCTGTAAGGCACTATGCCCGGAGAGGCTGTCTTGTTTTTAAAAATGTAACCCGAGGGTATATTGAGTACCTGGCCTGGACAAATATACTTGTCCACATTAGAGTTGGCAGCAGTCAATGTATCCAGGGATATATTGAATTTTTTAGCTATTAAATAGAGAGTGTCATTGGGCTGCACGGTGTAAGTCCTTGAATCTATCTTCAGGACTTCATCTGGATATATATAAGTCTGGTTTAAATTGTTGTTTTGCATTATTGTATCCACACTGTTTTTAAATAACACTCCTATTTTGAATATTGAATCATCAGGTTTTACCGTATAACTTGCTGCATGGACCTGGGTGAAAGATATGGTACAAAGTGATACTGCAAATATCGAACTTACGATTTTCTTAAAATGCATGTTAGATTATCCCCCTTAATTTTGCCTGCGGAGTTAGTTGACGGGTTCGGGATTGTGGGATACCCCTGCTTTTAAATTAAAAGATTCACCCCTGTGTGTTTTCCCCCGCATTCCATTTCTGGAATTTAGGCTTGTCTCGTTTGACATTCTAACAGTATTTCCAGAAAATATCCATATGGGATTAGTGGCAGCTGTGGCAGATTAATCCTTCCTACAGTTTGAATCCGCCCATTATTTTTGCAATTTTTTGTGCCAGTTCCGCCAGGCTCTGGGATGAGTCGGCTATACCCGTAGAAGCTTTTGTGACTTCCTCTACGCTGCTCAGTATCTCCTCCGATCCTGCAGCGGATTCCTCTGCCGTGGAAGCTGTGTTTTCAATGGATGAATTTATACCCGCCATCATTTCTCTCATCTGTTTTGACGAGGCATCAATGTGTTTTGACATGGTGTTCATGAAATCAGCGTCATCTTCATAGTGCACGCCTGTTTCCATCAGAAGGTTGTAGTTTGGCTGGACGCTGTTTGATATGTAGCCCAGCATTTCATTTCCGCTTGAGGATAAATTCTTAAATGCACCTTCCACTGAAAGCACCATTTTGTTTATGTTGTCCACAGTTTTGGAGGATTGTTCCGATAATTTTCTTATTTCTTCCGCCACAACTGAGAACCCTTTTCCCGCTTCTCCTGCCCTGGCGGATTCAATAGCGGCATTCAGCGCCAGAAGATTGGTCTGCTCTGCTATGTTCCCTATTGTTTCCGACATGACTTTAACCTGTGAAACTGCTTTTCCTGCCTTTATGGCTTCTATAATTTTGTTTTTCTTTTCATTGTATATGGACTCTCCCTCTTTTATGTTCTGGGCACGTTCCTTTATTTCTGAAGAGGTTTTAGCTGCTTTTCCAGCATCATCCAGGAGACTGTCCACACTTTGTGTCATTTTTTGGGAAGATGTATTTATCTGCTGGGTGACACTGCTCAAATTCTGTGCCCCCTTTGCTATGCTGACCGTGGATTCATTTACGGAATTCATCATTGAGGATATCTCTTCCGTAGATGCCGATAATTCTTCACTGGATGCACCCATCTCCTCGATACTTGTATTTATTTTGCCGATTAAGTCCCTTACGTTGTTTTTGGCCGTGTTCAGATTGACGGCAATGTCTCCAATTTCATCTTTGCTAGTTGTTTTCAGGGATTTGCTTAAATCTCCGCTGCTTATTAGATCTGTAAAGGCCAATATTTTATTGATTCTATTTATGAATCCGGATGTGATTTTTCTGCCTAAAATTACTGCGGCAATTATTCCAAGGAGAGTCAAAGCTGTGATTGTATAAAGAGAAATCCGGAATGTACTGTTGATTTTGGCGTACTGGTTTTCGGCTTTGTTATTTATTATTTTGATTAATTTTTCTATGGTTTCCGTAAGCTTGTTTCTATAAGAAGCGGCCTGCATGTTTAAAGTCATGGCGTCATCGTATTTGCCTGCTGCCATCAGATTTAGGATTTTGTTACATGTGTCCAGCCATTCTGACCTCTGGTTATTTAAGTTTGCCAGCAGGGATTTTTCCTCCAAAGTCAGATCTGATTTCTCATATGTGTTGATTATGTCGGTATTCTGACTCTGCAATTTTTTCATAGCTTCGGTTGTGCCGGTCAGATTATTTTTGTCCCTGCTTTCGACAAAATTTATTATTTCAAGACGGAGCTTCATTGAATTGGCATCGAACCTGTTTAAGTTTTCTATTGATTTTAGATTGTCGTTGTATAAACTGCTGGATTCCCTATTTACCGTATTTAGATTCAATGTACCTATAACACCCACTATTACAATAAATAGAGATATCGAAAGAAAGCCTACCAAAAGTTTTGCACCTATTTTTAAATTTCTGAACCATGTCAATTTAACCCTTCCCTTCTAACATTTTTATTTTTTGCATATGACATCATAATGTGGCTGAAAGTATCCTACTATTTAAATTTTAGGTATAAGAACTCATTTTTACAATAAATTTAAACATAATTTAACAAGAACTTAACTATATCAGTCATATTAGATGACTTTAAATTATCAATCTCTAATTTTCAACAAATTAATCGTAAATTATCCATAAAGCTACAAGATACAGATGTAACACAATTTGGTTTTTGTAATACTATATAATAAGATTTGCTTATATTCCAAATTGTAAGCACTAACCAGCGTCTGGATAAAAACGTGGGAGGTGTTATGTTGAAAAGTTGCCATATCCATTCAAGGAAAGTCCCGGTGAGTCTGAGGCACTGCAGGTATCTGGGAAGTGGACATAGTGGACAGGCATATCTGATGCCCGATGGAAGGGTTTTAAAGATATTCAACAGCTCCACTAGCTGCAGGAATGAATATAATATATTGAAATCGGTAGAGGGAAACAGGTATTTTCCAAAAGCATATGAAGCTGGGAAATATTATATTATAAGAGATTATGTAGGCGGAATAAATGTAGAAAGATATCTGAAAAAATACGGATTAAGCAGGGAATTTGTTATAAGAGTGGCGAATTTGGTCGAAGATATGAAAAAAATGGGATTCAAAAAATTGGATATAAGGTTTCCGCACCTGTTTGTCCAGCCAGATGGATCCCTTATGATGATAGATCCTAGGAAGAGTTATGAAGAAAATATACCTTACCCTAAATCTTTTCTGAAAAGACTCAGAAAAATGGGACTGCTGGAGCAGTTCATGAAGATACTGGATGAGGAAAAACCTCTTATGAACTGGGACAGATATATGAAAGACAGGTGTATTTAAAAGTTAAGGATTTATAGTGCAGAGTACGTGAATTTGGCAAATTTTCAATGCTCTGCACTGTATTTTGCTCTATGCTTTCAGCTGAAAAGAGTTGAAATATTTAAGCAGAAATACTAAGATACTTGTAAGTGATAAAATTATAGATAAGGATGTGAATTTATGAAAGTAATTTTTATTACCCCGGTGGCAGATATAAGGAGAAATGCCTTATATAGGTTTGGCGGTAAAATTTATGGACATTCTAACTCTATTACAGGACCCTTGATACTCGGCAGGATATTGAAAGACGCCGGGCACGATGTGGAAGTATATGAGGAAATGTATAAGAACTTAAACTTCGAGAAATTTGAAGATGCAGATGTAATAATGATTTATACCATGACTTCATCTTCTACGAGGGCCTATCGTATTGCCGATTATTTTAGAAAAAAACATAAAAAAGTAATCATAGGAGGTATTCATGCTTCCAGTCTGCCTGAAGAGGCACTTCAGCATGCAGATCAGGTTGTGGTAGGGGAAGGTGAAAGGGTTATTGCAGATGTAGTCAGCGGGAAAATTAAGGACAAAATAGTTTATTCCAAGTGTATAGAAAACCTGGATGAAATACCTTTTCCGGATTACAGTCTTTTAAAAACTCCCTGCAAGGCGGCAAATGTCATGACTTCAAGGGGATGCCCCTTTAGCTGTACCTTTTGTACCACGTCCAGAATGTTCCATCCTTACAGAAGGCGAACCCCTGACAATGTAATAAAGGAATTGAGAATGTACAAGCAGCAGGGTTTCAAGTATGTAAATTTTGAGGACGATAATTTTACTGCAGACAAAGAAAGGGCCAAGGAGATACTCAGGAAGATGATCTCAAATAATCTTGTATTTAAAGAGACATTTTTCTTTGGCCGGACAGATATGGCAAATGACGAGGAACTGCTTCAGCTTCTCCACGATGCCCATCTGACCAGAGTACTTATAGGAATTGAATCCTTGAACCAGGAATCCTTGAACAACATAAACAAAAAGCAGAAGATTTCCGACATTGAAAAATGCGGTACTGCTCTTGCAAAACATAAAATAAGACTTATAGCCAGCCTGGTATTGGGACTGGATGATGACAGCAAGGAGGACATGGAAAGAGGCGAGAAATTCTGTGAAAAGATAAATGCCTATCAATTTCAACCTGCAATTTTAACTCCTTTTCCTAAAACACCTGTCTATGAACAGTACAAAAAAGAAAACCGTTTGCTGGACAATGATTGGCAGTACTATGACATGATGGTTGTAAACTTCAAGCCAAAAAAAATGTCCCCTTATGATCTGCAGGCGGAATTTTTCAAAGTGGCAAGGTTATTTTATACTTTTAAATCCTCTTTTAGCATGCTCAAAATTTTTGGATTTGCAGCCTGGATTAGAAGACTAGGGCTTTGGATTGCAGTGAAATTCGGAGAATCTTTTTTCAAGAGAAAATCCAGCCAAAAAGATGGAAATGTATATAGTAGAATGAAGGAAGTATCTGTTTAGAATTTATTTATCTCAGGGAAAATGAAAATTTTTCCTCGGATAAAAAAAAGGACTTATGGCAAATTGCTGTAAGTCCTTTTTATTTCTCCAGTGAATATATGTCTGAAAACTCTATGTTTATTTTTTCCACATTGGTCTTGAACAACTCGCTGCTTTTCATATTGTCTTCCTTCACGAGCTCTACCGGAAGCTCTATGAAAAATTTACTTCCTTTTCCCTCCTTGCTTTTGACGCTTATCTCTCCACCGTGCAGCTCCACCAGGGACTTCACCAGGTACAGCCCTATTCCGCTTCCTTCGCAGTCTCTCGAAAGAGATCTGTTTGCCTGGCCAAAGCGTTCGAATATAAGATTCAGCTTATCTTCCGGAATACCTTTTCCGTCGTCCTCCACAGTAATAAGTACTGTCTTGCCGCGGTCCTCCACGTTCACATATATATGTCCCCTGGAATTTGTATACTTGAAGGCATTTGACAGCAGATTCAGCATTATACGCTCCAGTTTGTTCGGATCAAAGGCCATTATTTTTTCCTCTACATTTGTATCGAATATAAGTTGTATATCCTTACTTTTTATATAGGAGGCCACAGACTGGGTGATATCCTCGACGACACTCACTATATTGCCATTTCGCCTTGATATTTTAATAGCCCCCGAATCGAGCCTGGTTATGTCAAGAAGATTGTTTACAAGCCTTATAAGCCTAAGGCAGTTCTGCTTCATGGTTTTCAAATAAAATTTACATTTTTGTTTATTTTCGGCAGTGCATCTGTCAAGATATATTTCCATGGTTTGAATAGCCACGGATATTACATTTATAGGAGTCTTGAGTTCATGTGACATATTTATGAAAAATTCTGTTATAAGAGAATTGAATTCTCTGGTTTCATTTAACAATTTTAAATTTTCCTCTGCAGTGCTTTTCAAGTTCTCCATCTGTTTTTCCGGTGTCAAATCCAGAAGCAGGGTCATCACCGCAGGTTTGCCGTCATATACGAAAAATGAAGAAGTATTTCTCACTGATATGCTGTTCCCCTCACAGTCCAATATGTCTTCTTCACTGGTTACCTTCGACAGCTTTTTTTCTATTATGTTGCTGTACTTTTCTTTGGAACTCATTATGGATTCCTTTGGATAATGCCTATACAGCAGCTTATTGTCCAGCTCCGGAGCCCTGGGATATCCCAGCAGTTTTGCCGCACTTTCATTGGCATATATTATTTTCCCGCCTTCATGTACTATAACGGAATTTATGGAATTTTCGAAAAGCATTTCAAAACACACTTCATTCTTTAGCAGTGAAGATTCCATATCCTCCCTTTTTATGTTTTGTTCCTTTAATTTATTGCTCAGCAGGTTGAGCTTGTTGTCCTTGCTTTTATTGTTTTCCGCCTCTATATCCACATAATATCCAAGAACCCATGATATAAATATGAACACTCCTGCCAATATCAGGTCTCTCTGAAAATAAACGTTTATACCCTTTACGGTTGGGGCATACAAAAGATCTGCTGTCAGCACGAAAAATGAACAGAAAAAAGAAGTTATGATTCCATATTTAGAACCATACTGTATCACAGAGGACAGTATCAAAAGCAGGAACAAGTATTTATATTCACTTTCATATGAATTGGATATGTATATGGGGATGGAGATAAGCATCGTAAAAAATAGAGTCTCTATGAGCCAGGACTTTTTAAATACATTTGAAGAGCGCTCTAATTTGGTGTTGATTATCAACGAAGCCACGTAAATTGACAACATAATGAGTAATATGAATATAGTACTATACAAATTAAAGTTATTATTGAAATTAACTTTTAAAATTGAAGTATATTGGGGCAAATCTATACATATTATTATAACGAGGAATACAATTATAGCTATTTTTATGATAGCCAACATGATAGATATGCCGTTTTCAATATGTTTCATGGATAAATTCCTCCCGTGTACTGATAAAAAATTCAAATTAAAAAGTAAAAATTACCAATTTTTCAATCAGTAATTTTTACTCCGGAATTTGTTGTTCCTAGTCTATTTTCTCAGGCATTCAGGTTCTTTAGGCTGATATAAACCCCAAGTACATGCAGAAGCTGAAACCGTAAATGCCATAATGGTACATGCCAGTGCAGATAAAGTTATAAATACCTTTTCTATTTTATTTTTCAATTGATCTTCCTCCTTTCTCCTATGTTTTTTAAAACTGAATCGACTTTTTTAAAAACTGCTTTTCCATGATCTGTCAGGGTGATGGACTGCCAAAGGCAGCCAAGATTTATGCAGTCTGCGATTTTTAAATAATACAATTTATTATTTGTACTGTAAAATAAGCACAGTATAATTATAATTGTAGAAAATATTGCCAATGTGATAATGGAATTTCTTTTAAACATTTTCTTCATGGAAATTTTAGAAATAGGTTTTTGTGGGCTGTCTACCGGAGCTTTTAAGGAAACTATTATAAATGCAATTATCATGAAGGTTATAATCATGATCAAAGTAGTTACAAAAGAGAATTTATAAAAAAATTTATCCACTAACAGTCCTGCAGTAGCGGCAGAAATTGTACCACCTATAATACATCGATTTGGAGAAGAAGCATGAAATCCACCTGAATATTTTCTGAGTATGCTCATTGATACAGAAAATATTAAAGCTTCATATAATACTCCTAGAATTGCCCCTGCAATTATCACCCATGCTATGGAAAATATGGTTTGGAGCAAATTAATTGCCCCATATACTAGTATCTCCTCTTTTTCTTTATCTGTCTTTAAAATGGTCCTAGCTTTTTTACCCAGGGAAATTGCTAATTTTTCAGTCAGGTACATTTTTAATTCCTCTTTTTTTCAATAAATAGCGTGTCAACATAATTAAAAAAAATAAAAATATGAGTGATGGTATTCCAAATATAGATTTCTTAATAGGATTCATAGAACTTATATTTATATTAATCTTGAATAAGTTAAGCAAAAGCATATTTAAAAATTCACTTATTGAAAGCAATAAGAGCATAAATAATGTTCCATATATTGAAGTTATTATTGGTATTCTTATAAAAAATACCATAGTTCCTATAATTAGAATAGCCATAATTAAAGTATGAACTCCAAAATATATAGGAAGATCTCTTATTAAAAAGGTAATTATACTTAATATAAAGCTTAAAAAAATATATTTTTTTATATCAAAAGATTTTTTTGCTATTATGTGTATTCCCCAAACTATTAAGAGCATTTCTGGAATAAGCCTTAAAAAAATTTCTACCCAATTGATTTTAAGCATCTTTAAGCCTCCCTTTTGCTGCTATTTTCATATTGTTCGACAAATATATACATTTTATGAATTTATTTCACGATAACAACATATATTATTCTCCATAAAAAATAAAAATCCTTCTTTAAAGGATAAAAATCTGTAAATTATATTTTGAAATGCAAAATATTATTTCAATATATGTAAATCTGTCCTTTTTACAATATTTTTTAGAACTAATATTGACAAGAATAGTATTATAAGTGAAGGAAAAGTCAGTATGGATTTTTTAATGGGGTTTATGTTGGTAAAGTTAAAAGGTATACCCAAAATATAAAGTATAAATTTGTTTGAAGATTCACTTATTATAAGCAGCAGCAGCATTGCCAATGTACCATATATGGAAGCAAGCAGTGGAATTCCCTGAATTATCATGATACTTATTATTGAAACTGTTATAATGACGGTGTGAACTCCAAAGTATATGGGAAGTTCTCTTACTAAAAAGGAATATAATCCCATGCTACAGCTGAGAATTATATAATTTCGTTTATTGAAAGATTTCTGTGCTACCGTGTATATTCCCCATATTATCAACAGCATTTCGGGAATACATCTTAGAAAAATCTCTATCCAGTGAAGTTTCAGCATCTTGAATGTCCTTTCCTGTAACTACATTATTTATATATTTTAGTAAGAACTGTACAAATATGTACAATTGGTTACCTAAAAAAATTCTACATAAAATAAAAAAATCCTTCTTAAAAAGAAATATTTGCAAAAATTTTTAAATAAATTGCAGATATGTAATTGGATTGTTGTTTGTCGAAGCTTTGCCGGATAGACATGCAGAATATGGAATCCTGTATGAGATTTTGCTGGAATTTTGTTTGGATTCTGCCGGGTGGACATGCAACCCCCGGGGGTCATGAATAAATTGTGAACAAATTCTCCAAGCATTCATCTGTTTTTCGAGCCAGGCTATATACTCAAGTATCTTAGATATGATGGTAGTTATCGGGAGTTTATCTGAACTTGAAAAAACCAGGCTACTCTAAATATTGTGAACAAAGTGTAAATGATTGAACAAACAGGACAAGCAATCAGCACAAGGAACCACAAGAAACCCAAGCAATCAGCACAAGGAACCCAAGCAAGCAGTATGAACGGGACAATCAGCACGAGCAGCTCAGTAGAATGGACAAGCAATCATTTCAAATCAATCCAGGCAACTGTCCTAAATAAATGAGTGGACAAGCAATTATTCCCTATTTTACTATTTCTAGCCGCAAGGGAAGTCATCCCATATATTCCCAATTTCTCATTTCTGGTCATCCGATCACAGGGGCAGCTTTCAATTTTTTACCTTCCCTCGATCTGAAACCCGGATTTGACAGGCATTTTTCAGTCCGATCTCCAGACTGGAGGGCAGATGCCCAGTTTTCTTTACCCACCGAGCAACTCTCAGAAAATTTTCTCCCACAAATATTCCTTTCCTGGTGATTTCCCACAGATAAACATACAATTTTTTTACCAATCCAAAAAACATCTGTATGTGCCGTATATTTTTTATTTTGTTGAAGAGAATAGATTATACATATATTGCTATAAATTTCTTTCATTTATAAGCCAAATCTGTACTTTTTAGACTTTGACTTTCTTTGACCTTTATTGTATTATAATAACTGTACTAAGGATAACCGATGAGAAAGACAATCGGCAGAAAAATCATATAGAATATAGAAGGAGGTATGTACCATGTTTGATATGGTTCCATTTGAAAGAGATAATTTTTTAAGCCCAGGTGATATGTTCAGAGATTTTGCAGATCCATTTTTCAACAATGATTTCTTTACACCAGCAGTAAGCAATTTCGNTTTAAGCCCAGGTGATATGTTCAGAGATTTTGCAGATCCATTTTTCAACAATGATTTCTTTACACCAGCAGTAAGCAATTTCGGCAGAGGATTTAAAGTTGATCTTAAAGAAAATGATGATTCCTATGTAATTAAAGCGGATCTTCCAGGAGTAAAAAAAGATGCTATAGATTTAAGTTTTGATAATAACTATCTCACAATATCCGCAAAACGAGAAGAAAACAAAGAGGATAAAGATCAAAATTATGTAAGACGTGAGAGAAATTGTGGAGAACTCATAAGGAGTTTTTATATAGATAATGTAAATGATAAAGATATAAAGGCTTCCTTTGAAAATGGAGTATTGGAAATTATACTTCCGAAAATAGAAAAAGGTCAGAAGAAAACAGGAAAGATTGAGATTCAGTAACTTATTTCTGATAGTAAATCCTTCTAATTGAATAATCCGACATATACATGAACAACTCCTCAAGTTAAACCCCTATTACCTACCTCTGGTTGGTGAGTCATTATTTGACTGGCCAATTCGCTTGTGGGGTCATGTTATGAATCAAAGATAGAATCGCTGTAAAAGGCGGTTCTTTTTTTATACTTTGGTTATAAATACGGAGTATACTACTTCAAACATATTGTGGATTATCCTAAAATATTTTGATAAAATAAAGTTAAGAGATATACGAATCAGCGTATAAGAACTTATGTTCTGGCAAATACTAA
>NZ_JBGFFE010000018.1:0-61941 GCF_041224415.1 Clostridium lapidicellarium
TCTAAGTCGTGCTATTTGATCTACTCCTCTTATGCTCCATCCAAGCGGCCTGCTGCTCAGCATATCCAACAGAATATGGCTTACATGACCTTCTGCACTGCAGCCTATAATATAATAGTTAACAATACCTTCCCAGTTGTTATTTATATATTTCCTGCATTCTTTTATCTCTTTGATCTTATTCTCATTTTCAGTATCTGAAATCAAATCCTTAAAAGTTTTTTTCAATCCTTTCAAGTTACATGTATTTATGTTCTTCCATAAATCAGGTCTGTATTTGTGGTTCTGTGCCGTTGCTCCCATAATATATTTACTAAGATGAAATCTATCAAGTAAATATACACCTTTAGGGATCCAACCCAACCCTTCCTTTATCCATCTTGCACCATCGCCTGAAATAAATATCTTGTCTATGCTTTCAATATCATATTTATTATAAATATAATCAACTACTTCAAGCCACAATTCATCACTATTTGCATATATTCCGGAAAAATACTTTATATTTTTTAATTTGTTTCTGTGCTTTGAAATCAATTCAGAGCCTTCATGAACATATATAAGGCGTGGTTCAACATATCCTCCATCCTGTAGTGATACATGGCCCTCATCTGCCTCTATATACAGATACTTAACTTTTATTTTTTCATCTTGCTCTTTCTCTGCTAGATCCCTTTTGGTCAAGTTGGGTATATTTTTTTATTTCCCTTATTGTATTCATTACTGTTTGAGAAGATAATTCAGCAGATTCAACAGCTTTTTTCCACTCCTGCCATAGGCAGTATCTACAGCTTTATCTATGAGTCTGGCTTTTAACGACATGTCTATTCTATCATGTGAGTTTATTCCTAAGAATTCATCTGACAGATATTTATGCTTCCCTGTACTTTTAGATCTATAATATGTCCTCTGATATTTAACTTCGCCAAACACTGTAAACAATTTTTTAATGCTATTTTCACAAAAATCCTGTATAATATTATCCATAAGAGACTTTCCTTCTTTCTTTGTATATTTTATTTTTGTATTTACCTCTGGATTGGGGGAAAATGGAAAACAGAAAAGTTTTTAGTACAAGAAAGATTGCAATATCGGGAATAGTAATTGCATTATATGCTATACTAATGTACTTTACCCAGGGATTTGCATTTGGTCAGTACCAGATAAGGATAGCTACAGCACTATATTCATTAAGTGCACTTGCTCCTTACTTGATAGTTCCTCTTGGAATTGGAAATATGATCAGCAATACTCTAAGGTTTGGAGAATTAAAAAAGAAAATGCCTAAAATAACACAAAAAATGCTTACACAGCAGCTTAAGTCACTTGAAGAAAATGGACTTGTTAATAGATTTGCATACAATGAAATACCGCCTAAAGTGGAGTATTCTCTTATCTATACAGGGAAAACTCTTATTCTAATTTTAGAAAGTCTATCTGAATGGGCACATGAATATATAAATATATAAATATAAATAAATCACAATGTCTTTAACAGTACTTACTGTATATTTTAAGAAAATAGAAGATCAAAAAAGAAATTTTAAATGTGGTAGGAATGCAACTTTATAATTTTAATAATCAATAAAAAACAACGGCTAAGGCCAATGGATTGGAACCATACAGCTATCTCGAATTCCTGCTCTGGGATCCATGTGTTCAGTCCTTCTACAAAAATGACAAACGATAAATTACGATCATTTGAGATGTATTTCAAATGGTCGCTTATTTTTTATACTTATATCGAGTAATTTACAACTTACAATATAAGTAATAAATAACAAATATACATTAAGATTTATCTGGTAAACACGATACTATAATCTGGATGTATGGTTATAGTAATGTAAATATTCCAAAGTCAGGTAATTATTATATTAAAGTATATTCTGTTTCTTCAACTTATCCAAACGTTAGTGATATATCAAATGCTCAAATAATTATTAAATTAGATAGCGATTATTCATGGATATCTATATATAGGTACTCAAATAATGAAAATAAAAACCCTTTAAAGAGTTTATGGACGTATAAACTTGAAGGAAATGTATCAAAATATATGGAATTTACGCCTTAAGTTACATTTAATTATGTATATCCTGTATTACCTAAGTAATTTATAAATTTATTCTTTAATAGAGTATATTTTTATAACTATACGTTCTTTATAATAAATAGAAAAATAAATTTACAGAGGGAGGAACATTTATGTTTAAATTAAATAATTATATGTATCCATTATTTAATAAAAATTCATATAACAATTTTACTAATTGGAAAATTGAGTTAATGCAGCTTAAAATGGATGCCTCTATCAAAAAATTAAGTATATTATATTCTAACAATGCATCGGACAGCATTCCCATTAGCAATATGGCAAAACAGTATAGTTTAAATCAAAAGGAACTTTCATCTGCTACAGAAACAAATGGTAAACCATTGAAAGAACTGACAGCAAATAATAATGTACTTGATATCAGTAAGGGTTCCTATTATAAATTTAAGACAGATTCTGGTAAAATAGTTGTGCTTACAATTGAAGATGGTACCTTCCTGCATACACAAACATATTATAAAAATTGTGGGTTACAGCAAATCGGATGAACGTGAGCTAGACGAGAAATTCAGACTTATAGCAGAACTTGCAGATGATAAAACGGCTCTTTGTGCAAATATAGATTCTAGTGATAGTGAAAATAAAAAGATATTAAACAATTTTGGAATTAAGCCGGGGTGGTCTGAAATTAAATATGGTGAAAATCCAATAAATTTTATTTGACAGATGGTGGTCAGATATATCCAGAATATCAGATAAAAGAACAAATGGCTGCCTTTAAAACGACTAACTGGTTTAAAGATGAGATAGGTTATTCAAGTAAGTCAAAATTTATAATAGATGGGAAAGAATATAAATTAGATAAGAATGGATATTTAAATCTTCCTGACGGGGTAGATTGTGTTATGGAAAATATTAAAATTATAAAATAAATATTTAAATAGTTTGATATGATAAAAGTTTTATCATGAAATTTTTGTTGATTATAGTAATTTTTTTGATAAAGGGTAAACTTAAAAGTGTAGGAGATTCAAATAATAACACATATGGAGGTATGATTATGTATTATTCTAGTGGAAACTATGAAGCTTTTGCACACCCTGAAAAGCCCAAGGGGGTTGAACGCAAATCTGCCTTTATCATTGGATCTGGTCTGGCCACTCTTGCAGCTGCGTGTTTTCTTGTCCGTGATGGACAAATGAGTGGCAAAAGAATTCATATTCTTGAAAAAGATCCAATTCCTGGCGGAGCCTGTGACGGCTACCGGTACAGTAACATAGGGTATGTAATGCGCGGTGGTCGTGAAATGGATAACCACTTTGAGTGCATGTGGGATCTATTTCGTTCCATCCCCTCCATTGAAACTGATGATGTCAGTGTACTTGATGAATACTATTGGCTCAACAAGCATGATCCCAACTACTCTCTGATGCGTGCAACAGCCAATCGTGGAGAAGATGCTCATACTGATGGCAAATTCGGTCTTTCTGATAAGGGAGCCATGGAGATTATGAAACTTTTCTTTACACCGGATGAAGATCTGTATGATAAACGAATCAATGAGATTTTTGACGATGAAGTTTTGAATTCAAATTTCTGGCTGTACTGGCGCACCATGTTTGCTTTTGAGAACTGGCACAGTGCTCTGGAGATGAAGTTCTACATAAAACGGTTCATTCATCATATCGGTGCTTTGCCCGATTTCAAAGCACTCCGTTTCACAAAGTACAATCAGTATGAGTCAATGATACTACCGATGATCAAATATCTGGAATCATATGATGTTCAGTTTCATTATGGCATCAAAGTTGTGAATGTGGAGTTTGATATTCGGAAAGATAAAAAAGTGGCAAAAAGTATTGTGATTATCCAGGATGGTAATGAGGAGAATATTGACCTTACCGAAGATGATCTGATATTTATCACTAATGGAGGATGTGTTGAAAATTCATCCTTCGGTGATCAAAATCATCGTGCTCCTTTTAATGCAGAGATTAAAAAAGGAGGAGGATGGGACATGTGGCGCAAGATCGCGGCACATGTCCCATCATTCGGCCATCCGGACAAATTCTGCCATGATCCCGAACAGAGCAATTGGGTGTCTGCAACCGTGACAACGCTGGATGATCGTATTCCACCTTATATCCGTAAGATCTGCAAACGTGATCCTTTCAGTGGCAAGGTGGTTACTGGTGGAATCGTAACTGTTAAGAACTCCAATTGGCTGCTTAGTTGGACATTTAACCGTCAGCCGCAGTTTCATAGCCAGCCGGAGGATCAACTGGTGGGATGGATTTATGGACTGTTTAGCGACAAACCTGGCAATTATGTAAAAAAAGCCATGCGTGAGTGTACTGGCAAAGAGATCTGCATGGAATGGCTGTATCATATGGGAGTGCCGAGAAATAAGATCGAGGATATGGCGGAACACAGTGCTAACACAGTACCATGTATGATGCCTTATGTCACTGCTTTTTTCATGCCTCGCAGTAAGGGAGACCGTCCCGCTGTTGTGCCGCAGGATAGTATGAATTTTGCGTTCATTGGACAGTTTGCAGAGACAATGCGTGACACCATTTTTACAACCGAATATTCGATCCGTACCGGAATGGAAGCTGTTTATACGTTACTTGGAATTGACCGTGGTGTGCCTGAAGTTTGGGGCAGTACCTATGACGTCCGCGATTTGCTGAAGGCCACTGTTCAATTACGAGATGGAAAAAAGATCACGGATATGGATCAGAGATTGATCGAAAAATTGGCACTTAAAGCAGTACTTAAAAAACTCCATGGCACCGATATTGAAAAGTTATTTAAGGAATATCAGGTAATTTGAAATGAGAACTAAGTACGTAGTAGTGGAAGATTATAATTCAAAATGGAAAAGTGAATTTGAACGTATAAAGAATGAATTGTTAACAGTTTTGTCTGGAAAAATAAATTCAATTGAACATGTAGGGGGCACATCTGTTGAAGGATTAGCGTCAAAACCAATTATTGATATAGATGTTGTGATTGACAAAAATTTTGAAGAAGTAAAAAAAGCATTGGAGTATATTGGATATATAGATGGTAGCATTTGGATAAAAGGAAAGTATTTTATTTGCCGCCTTAATAGGAAAAACTATGAGTGTCAAAGGCAAAATGCGGAATAAACCTCCTTATTTTAAAATATGAATGGTATTATTTTCCACGTATTTTTAATATAATCAAGATATTCATTGCCAAATGAATTTATAAGAGTCTTCTCTTCAATTTTTATTCGATATCCATATACAATTGAGATTATGACTAGGGCAGTTAATATAGATGTTATGGATCTAATTGAAATTGAGATTCCCACAAGTGTGAGTATGGTTCCTGTATATGCTGGATGTCTTATTAATTTATATGGACCATTTTTTACAATGGATTGTTTGGACTCTATTATGACAGAAAGTGAGAAAAACCTTCTCAGTGTAAAAACCGCCCAGCATCTTATAATAATTCCAGTCAGCATAAAAATTATTCCAATAAAGAAAAAAGGGTGTGGTAAAATTAAATTTAACTTGTTCCTGAATAAAAAACTAAAATAGATACAGGCATAAATTCCAATTACAATTGTAAAAAAAGAACCTTTGTCTTTAAATTTTTTGCTGCTTTTTCTAGAAAATGATTTATGGAAAGTGAGTACAAAAATTGCACATTCGGCAGTCAACCATATGCAGAAAATGTCCTGGAAGATATTGTGCTCAAATATGTTTGAAAAAAATCTATAACCAAATAAATTCATGCTATTAAAATCCTCCCTGATATAATGATAATAACAATTATCATTATAAATTTTATGCTTAAAATTGGAAGGTGAATTAAGTAATAATTTGCAAAAAAAATAGACTATATACAATGACTAAAGTCATATATATAATCTATCATTTTTTTATGAAAAGAGCTGACAGCTGAGTTCTTCTCTTTAAATTTAATTTTCTTAGAATATTTGATATGTAATTTTTTACTGTGCCTTCGGAAATAAAAAGTTCATTTGAAATTTGGCTGTTGCTTTGTCCTTTTATTACAAGTTTTAATACTTCAGTCTCTCTTTTAGTCAATAGATCAAAAATTTTATCCTTAAAAGATGTATCATTGGCATCTGTGGGAGTCAGGGCTGATATAAGTTTGGGAGTTACACTGGGATCAAACATCATTTTGTTGTTGTAAGCTTCTTTTATGCTTTTTATGATGTAATCAATCTCACTGTCTTTTAAAATATAACCGCTTATGCCATTTTTAATTCCGTCGAACAGATACTCGTCTTCGTTAAAAGTTGTCAAAATTATTATTTTGATATTTGGGTATCTTGCTTTTACAATGCAGGATGTTTTTATTCCGTCCATTTTTGGCATCCTTACATCCATTAAAATTACATCTACAATGTATTTGCTTAAATTTTTTAGTACGTCACAGCCGTTTTCAGCTTCGCAAACTATTTCTATTTCGGGGTCAAGGCTTAATATCTTTTTAAGTCCCTCCCGGACTATAATCTGATCGTCAGCTATCATCACTTTAATCATCTATAATTACCTCCGGTATTGAAGCTGTTATAGTAAATCCTTTATTGGGGGAGGTTATAAAATTTATGGTTCCATTAAAAGTTTTAAATCTGTTTTCAATTCCGGCAAGCCCCTCTGATTTGATTATGCAGCTACAGCCATCCCCATTATCTTTAATTATAAGCCTCATAGTATTGCTTATCAATTTAATGGAAATAAATATTTTGGTTGAATTTCCATGTTTTAAACTATTTGTTATAGATTCTTTTATTGTTGAAATCAAAATATTTTTTATTGTGATTGATGATTTTTCTACATTGTCATCATAATCAAGTGTTATTTTTATAATATTCAACTTGTTGAATTTGGAGATTATTGATGTTATTTGATTATGAAGGCTGAAATTTTCATCGAGTTTTCTGAGATTGTATACAGTCTCCCGTAAACTTTGAATACTTTTGCCTATTAGAGATTCCAATTCGTTTATTTCATGATTTATTTTTTCCCTGTCTTTTATTGCTTTAATGTATTTTACATTCATAGAGAGAGCCATGAGTGAATGGCCGAGAGAATCATGCAGCTCCTGGGATATTCTATTTCGCTCGTTTAAAATAAGATGTTCTCTTTCTTTGAATGAATAGTCGATTAAAGAACAATTCAGCATCTTGAGGTTATTCATTTCATATCTGTATTCATGAATGCAGATATATACAAATAAAACTATAATATATACAAAAATGCCAAATACATAAGATGATATATCTGTGTAGAAGGGGATTTTGTTTATTAGAATGTTATCAACCAGCAAATACAGCATAAATCCTGACATATGACAGAAAATGAGTGCCTTTCTTGTTTTACGGCTGTCAAATTCAAATACATTATCCAGTATGAAAAAATAATAAAGTAATATGAAATTGTTGTTTGAATTTAAAAGCAGGAGTATTACACTCAATGTTATGCAGGATACAAGGGAAATCAATGCTTTCTTTTTATTGTATTTCATGGTGTTAAATTGCATATATGTAAGGATAAACTGTACTATAACTAAAACTATAAAAATAATATCTGCGGGATATAATTTATTTGCATATAATAACCTGGGTATTACAGATAAAATTAGCAGTAAATACAGTAACTTGAATTTTATCAAATTCCATAATTTTAATATTTTATTCATTTGCAAACTCTTTTCCTGTTTTAATTTATATGGATTAGTACAAGCAAGCTAATTCTAATAAATTGATTATATTTCTAGTATACATCCTTATATGTGGGTTGTATAGAGGGCTGTTTAGCCGGAGTGGATGTTTTTTTATTGACTGCTTCAGATGTGAATGGTATTATTATTTCTATAGATTGATAATAATTCTCATTATCAATCTATAGGTATATTTCATCCGAATAATCAAACTTCATCTGAACCTAAGAATCACTTGATATGTGAGGTGGTATTGTGCATGTAACAGACAGAGATAAGCAATTATATGGAAGTCAGGTATGTGTGATCAAAAAGGATAAAGACTGTGCAATTTATAAAATTCACAATTCTACAGGTAGTGTCGTTATGACGAGTTATTCGGTATTTCCGGGTATTGAACTGATTTATAATGACGTTCATGCACAATTTGTAAGCGTTGATGTAGAACCGCCAAAAAATATTTTGGAAATCAATCACTGCAGGGAAGGGATAATTGAGTGTGAGAGCAGAAAAGGAGAGTATTTATACCTTTCCAGGGGCAGTCTTGCGATAAATCGAAAATTCAGTGTAAATAACAGCTCTTATTTTCCATTGAGTCACTTTCATGGAATTACCGTTGCTCTGGATTTTGATAAAGTACCCGAGTGTTTGTCCTGTATTTTAGATGAGGTTTCAGTTGATCTGTCAAAATTGAAGAGTAAATTTTTCGGAAATAATGAGAGCTTTTTAATAATAAGGGAAAATCAAAGTATACGCCATATTTTTTCTGAACTGTATTCAGTGTCTGACAAAATAAGAAAAGGATATTACAAAGTGAAGGTTTTGGAAATTCTTCTTTTTTTAAGTAGTCTGGGAGAAGAAGAATTGAAGCAGAGCAAACGGTACTACCCGAAAAAGCAGGTGGATACAGTGAAGAAGATAAAAAAATATTTAACAGTAGATCTTTCTGAAAAAATTACTTTGGATGAACTGTCATCACAATTCAAAATTCCCCTTACGACTATGAAACTTGTATTTAAAGAAATGTACGGAGATAGTATATATTCTTTTATAAGGACATATAAAATGCAGAAGGCAGTGGAGCTGCTTAAAAACACCGGCAGGGAGATCAATGATATTGCAGCATGTCTTGGATATAACAATGCGAGCAAATTTTCAAAGGCATTTAAAGAGGTGATCGGGATGAATCCGAGTATATATCGAAAAAATGTCTAAATGGAGCATCGGGGTCTAAATAGAGTAGAAGATGAGAACATCATAAATTAGAATAAATTGTGTAACAGGAAAGGAGAATTTGAAATGGAAAAAAGATCTGTCATGTCAACTCTATTTGAATATGCAGGGGAATTCAGATACCTGACAATGGCCTCCTGGGTATTGTCTGCAGCAAGCGCGCTTGTGGCGCTGATACCATTTATTTATATATGGAGGATTATCAAGGAAGTTCTGGAGGCTTCTCCTAATTTTAGTCATTCCAACAACCTGGTGCAGTACGGCTGGATGGCCGTAATTTTTTCTGTACTGTCCATGCTTATTTATGTAGCGGCTTTACTGTGCTCTCATATTGCCGCATTTAGGGTTCAGGCAAATATAAGATCCAGGGCCATGCACCATATCAGTACACTGCCTTTAGGATTTATGAATGATATTGGAAGCGGAAAGATAAGGAGAATTGTAAATGAGTCGAGTGCAGCTACAGAAACTTATCTGGCCCATCAATTACCTGATCGTGCAGGTGCCATGGCTGCACCTGTCGGTCTTCTCGCAATGCTTTTAGTATTTGACTGGCGGCTTGGTATTTTAAGCTTGATACCAGTTGTGATTGCTTTTGGAATTATGTCTGTAATGACTGGAAGCAGAATGAAGCAAAAAATGAAGGAATATCAGAATTCCTTGGAGCAAATGTCAAATGAGGCGGTTGAATACGTGAGAGGGATATCAGTATTAAAAATATTTGGACAATCTGTTTTTTCTTTTAAGCGATTTAAGGAATCAATTGATAATTATCAAAAATGGGTAATTTCCTATACAAAAGATTTGCGCCTGCCGATGATGTTTTATACCACAGCTATTAATGCTATTTTTGCCGTGCTTATATCAGCGGCTTTGTTTTTTACATCGGATGGGGTCACTGGGGAGTTCCTTTTGAATCTGCTGTTCTATATAATTATCACACCTGTTATAACAGTTACCTTGAACAAGATTATGTACTCCAGTGAAAATATTATGATTGTTCAGGATGCAATGGAGAGAATTGACAGCATAATGGAAATGAAACCATTGCATGACAGTGAAGAACATAAGCAGCCGCAGGATAATTCAGTTGTATTTTATGACGTGTCCTTTTGTTATAAAGGTGCGGAGGAAAATGTACTGAACCATGTTTCTCTACATATTGCCTCCGGGCAGCACGTGGCTTTTGTAGGTCCATCCGGCGGCGGAAAAACAACATTGGCAAGTTTGATACCGCGTTTCTGGGATGTTGACAGCGGCAGGATTACAATAGGCGGGGCGAATGTAAAAAATATATCCAAAGAAGAATTGATGAATAGTATTTCTTTTGTTTTTCAAAACAGCAGGCTTTTAAAAATGTCAATTTTGGAAAATGTCCGCCTTGCCAGGCCGGATGCATCACGGAAAGAAGTGCTTAAAGCTTTGAAGGATGCCAGGTGTGACGATATTATAGCAAAACTTTCAGATGGAATAGACACCATAATTGGAACAAATGGAAATTATCTTTCAGGTGGAGAAGAGCAGCGCATCTCTATTGCAAGGGCAATGCTAAAAAATGCACCAATTCTTATACTTGATGAGGCAACAGCATTTGCCGATCCCGACAATGAATCGAAGGTTCAGGCTGCATTTTCTGCTTTGTCAAAGGGAAAAACGGTAATTATGATAGCACATAGATTATCCACCGTGATGGGGGCGGACCGCATTTATGTAATGAGAAATGGAGAAATATGTGAATTTGGAAGCCATTCTGAATTAATAGGCCGGCATGGATTATATGCACATATGTGGAGTGAGTATAACAGTGCTGCAAAATGGAAGGTTGGTGTGCAAAATGAGATTGACTGAAAGACTGCGGCATAAATATGCCCTTTCTGAAAAAGGCGCAGAAGATATGGTAAAGGCATTTGCTGCATGTACATTATCCAATATCGTACTTATATTGCCTGTAGGTCTTCTTTATTATCTGGTTTATGATTTGATGGATAAAAATATTGGTGATGGTCATATTTCACTTTATGTATTTGGAACTGCAGTGTGTATTGTACTTATATTTGCAACAACATATTTTCAGTATAATTCAACATTTTTTGCAACATACCTGGAAAGTGGTGTCAGGAGAATATCACTTGCTGAGAAATTGCGAAAGCTTCCCCTTTCTTTCTTCGGAAAGAAGGATTTATCGGATTTGACAAGTACTATTATGGCAGATTGTTCCACATTGGAAGCAGCGTCATCTCACTGGATACCGGAACTTGTCGGGTCTATTATTTCAACTTTTATCATTGCACTGAGTTTGTTTTTCTTTGACTGGCGTATGGCTATTGCAGCACTTTGGGTGCTTCCTGTTTCCTTTATAATTGTCCTCTTTTCATCGAGAGTACAGCATAGCTTGGGGAAAAAACAGATGAAGGTAAAGATGAATTGTGCAGATGGGATCCAGGAATGCCTGGAATCTTTGAGGGATCTTAAGGCAAACAATGCAGAAAGGGCATATATGAATGAGCTTGATGTAAAAATTAAAGCTGTTGAAAAGCGTGCAATTATTACAGAACTTGGAACTGCTGTTTTTGTTGTAGCTGCACAGATGGTTTTAAAACTTGGAATTGCCACGGTTGCATTGGTTGGTGGAATACTTCTTGTGAATGGAAGTTTGGATGTTTTGACCTTTTTTATGTTTTTACTTTTAGTATCAAGATTATACGATCCCATGCAAATGTCACTGCAGAACCTGGCTGCAATTATTTCCGCCGATATCCAGTGCCAGCGTATGGATGAGATTCTTGAGCATGAAATACAGACGGGAGCAAAAAGCCTTACAAATAGAGGTTGTGACATCGTATTTAATCATGTTGCATTTGCCTATAATGGCAGTGAAATTGTACTGAAGGATATATCATTCACTGCCAGACAGGGAGAAGTTACTGCACTGATTGGCCCCTCTGGAGATGGAAAAACCACTGTATCAAGATTGGCTCTACGATTCTGGGATATCAGCAGAGGGAAAATTACTGTGGGTGGTATGGACATTTCAAAAATCGATCCCGAGACTCTCATGTCTCTATATGCTGTTGTTTTTCAGGATGTTACCCTATTTAATAATTCCATCATGGAGAATATCCGCATTGGCCGAAAAGATGCTTCAGATGAAGAAGTTATAGAGGCTGCAAAGCTGGCCCATTGCAATGAGTTTGTAGAGAAACTGCCGCAGAGATGGAATACTCTAATTGGTGAGAATGGTTCTGAACTTTCCGGCGGCGAGCGACAGAGGATATCCATTGCCAGGGCGTTCTTGAAAGATGCACCTATTATACTGCTGGATGAAGCCACAGCTTCTCTGGATGTAGAAAATGAAACTATGATACAGGAATCCTTATCCAGGCTTATTAAAAACAAAACAGTACTTGTCATTGCACACAGAATGAGAGCGGTAGCAGGTGTTGACAAAATTATAGTATTGAAAGATGGCATTGTAGCTGAGCAGGGTGCACCAGGCGAGCTGGCCGGAAGAAATGGAATATACAGGCATATGACCGGGATACAGATGGAGGCTGCTTCATGGAAGTTATAATGGTATATAATTTTGTTTTTTTGTATTTTACCTGCTCATTTGATTTTTGTATGTCATCTATTTCTATAATTGGGTATATGGAAATGATAAAATCCGGAAAAATTTATTTTTATATCTAAAGAACTAAAAAGCTAAAAAGCTTTAATTGCTGTTTTGCCAGTGATTAAGGCTTTTTAATATCTTTAATATATGTAAAAAAAGCTATTCAAAGGTACAGGATATTGTATAAAATGATATAATCTACCTGTAGCACTTAAATGTGTAGTAAAAAATATTTGAACAATATGTAGACAAATAGTAATTGTAATAAATAAAGGGGTTAATAAATATGAATATAAGACTTGCAACCATTGAAGATCTACAAGCCATTACTGCTGTTGAGTCAATATGCTTCCCGGCAGCGGAAGCTGCTTCAGAAAGCGATTTTAAAAAGAGATTAATTGTGTATCCTAATCATTTTTGGCTTTTGGAGGATGATGGAAGACTAGTTGGCTTTGTAAATGGAATGGTGACAAATGAATCAAAATTATGCGATGAGATGTTTGAAGATGCCAGTTTACATGATGAAAATGGTCAGTGGCAGATGATTTTTGGTGTAAATACTATCCCTGAGTATCGCAGACAAGGTTGTGCAGAAAAAATAATCGATAAGATTATTGCCGATGCCAGGACGCAAGGACGTAAGGGGTTAGTGCTTACCTGCAAAGAAAAACTGCTGCACTACTATGCAAAATTTGGTTTTAAAAATGAAGGGATTTCAGAATCAACACATGGCGGAGCAGTTTGGTATGATATGCGTTTGACTTTTTAAGTTGATAAATTTCTAATTTAGTGCCATGTTTTGAGATAACAAAATGCCTATGAATATAATTATTCAAGAAAAAGGAATAGATTGAATTAACTCAGGGGCAAATTGGAGAATATCTGAAAAAGGTGTATTGAAAATAACTTGATTCTTTGATATAATACTTCTAACACAAAAAACAATATGAGCTTTAGGGGTGCTATTTTAGCTGAGATGGATAATCTAAACTCTTTGAACCTGTGAGGTAAACCTCGCGTAGGGAACAATGCTCAATAACCATATTTTCTGTTATGGCTATTGGACATTGTTTTTTGTTGTATTTTTTAGGAGGAAAAAAATATGCGTTCAAAAAGTAAGGTTTTATTCATTGTAGAAGTGGCACTATTTTCAGCACTAGCTTCAATATTAGATTTATTCTCGTTCAAAGCCTGGGGACAAGGTGGCAGTATTTCACTTCAAATGGTACCAATATTTATCATGTCTTTCCGTTGGGGATGGCGGGGTGGATTAAGTACTGGTTTAGTATTTGGTCTATTACAACTGATAACTGGGTATGTAATTAATCCTATTCAAGGACTGCTAGATTATCCTATAGCTTTTACATTAGTTGGACTATCAGCAATCACAGCTAAATCTGTCTATAAATCGGCTAAACAGAAAAATAAATTTAGAATGTTTTCATTCATAACTTTGGGATGTTTCGTTGGAAGTTTTGCTCGGCTCATTATTCATATTATCTCGGCTATGATTTATTTTGGTGCAGGAGCACCAAAAAATCAAGCAGTTTGGGTTTATGCAATAATTTACAATACTTCTTATGTTTTTCCTAGCTTTGTTTTTAGTGTAATCTTAATTTCTATACTAGTTCAAGCACGAGAAGAAATTATTTTTTATAGAGTATAATCAGTTATTTTCCCATCAAAAAGTGCTATTTATATGTTTTATTATCTGTAAGAATTCTCGATTTTAGGTGATGGCATTGCGTATCACTATGATTAAAACTACAAATATTTAAGAAAGAGATGTTTATGGGATTCATAAAAACAACTTTGTCATTGAAATGGCTAATGGAACATTGCCGGAAAACAAAATGAAATGGTATCTTATTGAAGATAGTCTTTTCCTTAAAGAATATGTTAAAGCGTGTTCTGTGGGCATATTTAAGGCAAAAAATATGAGTGATATGAACTTGACATGACTAACAAAAATATGAAAGGTCATTGGATTGGGGTTTTTAGTTCTGTTAATGATGGTACACAGGTTGAATTTACAGAAGAAGTATCAGTAAATAATCCTATAATGAATTTGTTTGCAGGTTTTATCTAAAAAGGCAGCAATTATGTTATATAGAAGATTTAAGAAAAGAATTAGGTGAATAAATTCAAATCTGAAATAGAGGGCATTAAGTAAGAGTTAATTCACTATATTAAATTTATATATATTAATTTATAAATTTAATATATATGGATGCTCTTTGAAAATTGAATAGTGTGGTGTCCTACGATATGAGTATTTTCAATGTTTAGTCGTATGTATTGGATTTCATTGATTTGTATGATATAATTTTTTTTGCTTAGTAAGTCAAATGATTATATAATGCAAAATATTAGCCTTATATAAAAATCTACTGAATGTCAAAAGTTTATAGTGATATAAGTGATATATGTGTTTAGAAAAGCTAAATATATATTTTTATTATTAAGATATTTTGAATTACATGAAAGGAAAAGATATATGGATGTATTGATGAAATTGGCAAATGAAATTATCAGAAAACAACTAAAAAGTAATTCGTTGAAGAATATTTTTTGTACCGATGGAAATCAACTCCATTTTAATAATAATACTAAAGATAGTATAGAATTCTTTGGACAGAAATGGAAGAAATTATCTGAATGTGACAAAGAGTATATTATAAATGCTCTTCTGAAAGGATTTCTTGAAAGCTTTTATAATGTAGATCAATATATTAGCTTTAAAGACAAAGATTACTTAGAAATTAAAAAAATATATATATCATTGTTTCAAGATATAACTAATGATTATATGTCAGTACAAGAAATTGAAGAACGTCATTATAAGAGAATTCGCACTTTTATAAAAAAAACAAATCGAGTTGTTTATAAAATAAATCATAATGCAAATAAAAATGCTAAAAGTTTTATGTGTTCCGAATATTCTTCCAAATTTCAAATAAGGTTACTAGGCATAAATATTTGTACATTGAAAGAGCCAATATTAGATATAGGTTGTGGTGAACAGGGGAATTTAGTCAAGTATTTAAGGAAAAATCACTTGAGGGCATATGGAATAGATAGATTACAAGAAAATACTGGATATTTTAGAAGCATTGATTGGCTAGAGTTTGATTACTTCCAACTAAAATGGGGTACAATTATTTCGAATATTTCATTTAGTAACCATTTTATTCATCATTTTACACAAAATGATGGTATAGATATTTTATATGCTCAAACCTATATGAAAATATTAAAATCATTAGATAATGGAGGGAAATGGATTTATGCGCCATCAGTTCCATTTATTGAAAATTTATTGCCCAAAGATGAGTTTAGTGTTCAACGTATACAAATTAATGAATCATTTAGCAAAACAATAGTTCACAAATTTCTAGTTTTATGAAGTAAATAACGTATACTTGAAATGAAATATAGAGGAGATAGAGGTATGACAGAATTTTGGAAAGTTGTTGAGCCACATAATAATATAAAAATAAACCTCCATTTAAATTTATAATGATAAAATGTCAAAAAAACTATAATTATATAAAAAACTGAATTGTTAATTGATAAGGAGCGAAATGTTATGAGTAAATACACTGCTTTATGGGAATACATTCAAAAGAATGGCAGCTCATCAATGAAGTTATCTTTCGATGAAATACATGATATTGCAGGAAGTGGGATAGATCATTCTTTTTTAAGATATAAAAAGGAACTGGCAGTGATTTTTAATAAAATTATTTGACTGTAAATTCCAAATATTGCGGGAATCGATAGACTATTCTTTTTTGAGATACAAAAATGTGCAAACAAATGATATGTTAAAGGTGAATTATATGGCTGGTAAAAGAAAATTACGAATCGTTTTTTCTGTTGTACTTTCAGATGCCGGTGAAGCGACTCGTGCATTGGAAATAGCGAATGGGATCAAGGATTATTGTCCTGATAATTATGAATTGAATATAATATTTTTATCTAATGGAAGCAAATTTGAACAAAAGGTGGTTTATAATGGATTTAAGATTCATAAATGCTTACCCGTGCTGCCAGGAGTAGGTTTCCGTCAAGATCTAAAACCTACAAAAACTAATTTAATCGGTGATATGAAACTTGCAGGTGAATTATTGAGAGGTGAGGTTCACGCATTTATTGAATTAAAACCAGATGTAGTTATTCACGGATTTTACCCTATAGCAAGTCTTGCTAGAAGAATGGTTAATAATCCAATATTAGGGATATGTTATTTACCTATACCGTTACAGGAGAATATTTTTGCCTCTACATTAATGAAAGATATTCCTGATGTGATTAAACCTCTCACATATCTTCCTTTAAGGCTTCGCAGAAAAATTATAAAGCTGATTCCCAAGTCTTTAAAAATGAGAGCCCCAATTTTTAAGCAGAGCAATATTATTAAAGCTCTTGATGAGTTTAAATGGAATAAGGAACCAATAAATAATTTGTTTGATATGCTTAGGGCAGATTTGACAATAATAAATGACTTTAAGGAATTTTATAAAGATGATATACTTCCAGATAATTACAAAATTGTGGGACCGTTATATGCACCTGCTTCAAATAATATTGAAATAGATAAAAATATACTGAATATATTTAATCGAGAAAATGAAAGGTTGAAAATTTTTTGTACTCTGGGGAGTTCAGGGGAAAAACAATGTTTATTTGAAGTCATGAAGGCATTAAACCAAGGAATAGGAAAGAATTGGAGTGCGGTGATTTTGGCCCCTGAAGCTGTATGCCCAATCGATGAAGCAAAAGCCTATGCAGGAAGTAATCCTAATATTTATTTAACAGATTCATTTGTACCAGCACCGCTGGTAAATTCACTTGCAGATATAGTCATCTCTCATGGAGGTCAGGGAACTATACAAACCGCAATAGCAAGTGGTACCCCGGTCGTCGGATTTGCAATGCAGCCGGAACAGCAAATAAATCTTGACAATATAGTTATAAGAGGAGCAGGCATACGTATACCGATAAACAGGTGGAGTTCACATAATATACAGTCTTCTGTAAATAGAATAATTAGAAAACCATCTTATAGAGAAAATATGAGAACATTAAAAAATATTTTAAATTCTATAAACGGCAGGAAAAACTCGGCATTTGCTATCTGGGATTATATGTTAAAAAAACTGCCGAAATGATAAATTGTCCAAAACAATTGTCTATGAAAGAAACTAGTTTTGACAGTTTATATTATTTCATGTACTTGTCCACCAATTCATAGCATCTTTCTTTTGTTGATTGGGCTAATGAGTTGGTATATAGTATAGATTCCATTGTCCCTCCTTATATTTTCTGTTGCTTTTTCAGTATCGTTAAAATCTTTAAAACCTGCTTCGATATTGTCTAATTTATTTATATATTCCTGTTTTTTATTTTCTTTATTCAAATTATTATTTGGTTGGTCGA
Organism: Clostridium lapidicellarium; assembly: GCF_041224415.1. NCBI lineage: Bacteria > Bacillati > Bacillota > Clostridia > Eubacteriales > Clostridiaceae > Clostridium > Clostridium lapidicellarium. The sequence goes on from NZ_JBGFFE010000018.1 coordinate 18,075, forward strand.
TTTCTGGGCTGGTTTTTTCTTTGACCTTTATGGTATTTCCATTTATAACAAAACCGTTGTTGAGGTACTTCACACTGGGCAGCCTGGGACTGCAGGTTCCTATACCAGAAGTGGTCCTTCAGCTCTTTTTGCTGTTTATACCAGTTAGGATAACTCCAGGCCGCTCTCCTTTGACCAGCCTTTTCTTTCATAGTTTGCTGTATTCCACAATTTCGAGGCCGCATAGGTCAGGTATCCAAGAACTATTTTTTCTTTTTTTTGTCGGATTTAATGTGAAATTAACTACCCTTTTTTATGCTGCTCACCCTCTTTTCTTGTATGCCAACTATTTTACACTCCAAACAATATGATAATCTTATAATGTACAGCTATCATAATTAAATTATATTATACAACGATAATACATACTATTAAGTTTTCAATATAAAACATATACCAATTTATTGCTGCTGAAAGATCCTTTCTTTTTGCGGCAAATTGTTTTAAAATGAACTTGGAGGTGTTGAACTTGGCTATAGCACAGGTAACAATTGTACCGGTTGGAACAGGATCTACAAGTGTAAGCAGATATGTGGCCAATTGTCACAAAATACTTCAGGATGAAAAACGTGTCAAATATGAATTAACCCCTATGGCTACAGTATTTGAGGGGGATTTAGATGTTATTTTGGAAGTTATGAGGAAAATGCATGAAATTCCTTTTCAAAATGGTGCTAAGAGAGTTATTACTTCTATAAGCATAGATGATAGAAGAGACAAGGATGCATCTATGAGTCAGAAGCTTAATTCGGTAAAAGAAAAGCTGTGATATATGAATTTTGTTAAAAAATAATTATATTCTGTAATATATTATGAGGTGAGCATAGTTGGATTATAAAAAATTTAACGGCAAAATATTATTGAGGCTTGATAAAGGTGATGAGATAACAGAATCTGTTTCAAAGGTCTGTACAGAAAATAATGTAAAATTTGCTTCTATTGATGGAATTGGTGCCTGCGGCAGTGCAACATTGGGTTATTATGAACCTGATACAAAAGTTTTTACAAAAAAGGTATTTGATAAAGGCGATTATGAAATAATCAGTCTTATCGGTAATTTCAGCTTATGCGATGGGAAACCTTATGTTCATATGCATATTTCCATATCAGGTTCGGATTACAGGGTATTTGGAGGACATCTTATTTCTGCAGTTATAAGTATAACAGGTGAAATTTTACTTACACCAGTTGGTGATGTATCCAAAAAATATGACAGTAATGTAAGAGCTGAGATTATAGATTTTTAAAAATATAAAAGTTTTCTATAATAATATAAAAATCATAATAGGTTATTTACTGAAGTAAATAGCCTATAAATTTATCCGAACAAGGAACAAAAATTGTATTTTGCTAAAACTTTTGGCTGTGTCAGAACAAAATACCTAAATTAAAGTCTATGATTAAGATAAAACAGCACGGAGAGTTCAATCGAATAATTAAATCCTGTACTGTATCCCAGGTGCCGAGCGGTAAATTATGTATCTATATTAGTTGACACGGAGATTAAAAAGTTACCTGAAGTCAATAAAAGCTTTAAATATTTATTATAGGGCTATCAATGATAAAAGAAAATAATACTGGAGATGATATTATTTACAAAATTATAATAACAACAATTATTACCGTGCTGAATATGTTTATTTCGAAATCATATACTCCAATTTTTAATTATAACAGTAACTATAAAAATATTACAAAAGTTTCATATACAATCTGCAATTCGTAATTTGAATATTTGAATACGAAATCGACTTGTGATAAAATTAACTTTGGGTAGTATCATTTTTGAACTGCACCGTAAGTGTTATTAAATTTAATATAAAAGTCAAAGGGGAATTGGTATAAGCTATTTACTACGAAAGAGACGGTGATGCTGTGAAATTGAGTATCGGTTTTATTGGTGCCGGAAAAGTAGGCGTAAGCTTAGGCAAATATTTTAGTATCAATGCATTAAATGTAAAAGGCTACTACAGCAGGAATGTAAATTCAGCAAGGGAAGCAGCCGAATTTACAGAAAGTAATTTTTATGTTGAAATTGGTAAATTAGTTGAAAGTTGTAATGCTATTTTTATAACAACCCCCGATGACATTATAGAAAAAATATGGAACCAAATTAGAAAATATGACCTGAAAGGCAAGATTATATGTCATTCAAGTGGTTCTTTATCTTCATCAATCTTTTCATGTATTAACACTTCAGGCGCATTCGGATATTCTATCCACCCAATGTGTGCTTTTTCAGATAAATTTACTACTTATAAAATTCTAAAAAAAATTTATTTTTCAATTGAAGGGGATTTTAAGTACTTAGAAACTTTGGTTTCCATTTTTGACCATATAGGAAATAAAGTTATTGTACTTGATAAAAACAAAAAAACTTTGTATCATCTTGCAAACGTTACAGTATCTAATTTAGTACTTTCACTTTTAGATATAGGATGTCAGTACCTGAAAAACTGCGGGATTGATAAAAAAGATTGTATAGGTGCATTGATGCCCCTAATTGAAAATAACATACAAAATATAAAGAACAAGGGCTTTACAGATGCACTTACGGGACCTGTTGAAAGAGGCGATGTTGGGACATTGAGACGTCATCTCAATGTTATACCTCGGGAAGATCTGGAATTATACAGGCGTTTGTCCATGAATCTGGCTCGATTATCTGAAAAAAAACACGGCAGGAGCTACTATAATTTAATAAAAAAAAAATTTGGAGGTTAGAAAATGACAAAGAACAGGGCTTTAACTTTTATGGATGCGAAACAGAAGAATGTCAAGATTACAATGCTTACTGCTTATGACTATTCAATGGCGAAACTTATAGACGAATCCGGTATTGATGGAATTTTGGTTGGTGATTCACTTGGAATGGTTTGCCTTGGCTACAAAGATACCTTGAGTGTCACTATGGAAGATATGATTCACCATGTAAAAGCAGTTTCAAGGGGAGTAAAAAATGCATTGGTGGTTGGAGACATGCCCTTCATGTCATATCAAAATTCCATATATGATGCGGTAAAAAATGCCGGAAGATTGATACAGGAGGGACATGCAGATGCTGTAAAACTTGAAGGCGGCTCATCGGTTTGTGAACAGGTGAAAGCTATTGTAAAAGCTCAGATTCCAGTTATGGGACATATTGGGCTTACACCACAGTCTGTAAATGTATTTGGAGGATTTAAGGTTCAGGGTAAAAATGAAATGAATGCCAGAAAAATAATAGAGGATGCAAAAAAACTGGAAGATGCAGGCGTGTTTTCTATTGTACTTGAAGGTATTCCCTATAAATTGGCGGGAATCATTACAAAATCTGTATCAGTCCCTACCATTGGAATAGGTGCAGGCAAATATTGTGATGGACAGATACTTGTATATAAGGATATGCTCCAGTTGTTTTCCGACTTCAAACCCAAGTTTGTGAAATATTACGCAAATGTTGGACATGTTGTGAAGGGGGCATTTGAAAATTATATAGAAGAAGTTAAAAGTGGAGTTTTCCCGGACGAAGCTCATAGTTTTAAAATGGATGACAGTATTTTGGACAAATTGAATTAAAGGAGAATAATACAATGAATACAGTACATGAAATAGATGAAGTAAGAAATAAGGTTAAGATGTGGAAAAGGGAAGGACTTACCGTTGGGCTTGTTCCCACCATGGGTTTTCTCCATGAAGGCCATGAAAGTCTTATTAAGAGAGCAGTTTCGGAAAATGATAAGGTTGTTGTAAGCGTATTTGTAAATCCTGCTCAATTTGGCCCGAATGAGGATTTTAAAATTTATCCAAGGGATATTGAGAGGGATGCCAAGTTATGTGAATGTGCAGGGGCGGATTTGATTTTTAATCCCGAGCCTTCAACTATGTACTGTGAGGATGCAAGTACGACTGTCAATGTGAAAGGCCTTACGGAAGAGCTGTGTGGAGTAAGACGGCCCGTCCATTTTGGAGGAGTTTGTCTTGTCATTTCTAAACTTTTTAATATTGTAACACCTGACAGGGCCTACTTTGGAGAAAAAGACGCACAGCAGCTGGCAGTTGTAAAGAGGATGGTAAGGGATCTCAATTTTGATGTTAAAATAATAGGTTGTCCTATAGTGAGGGAAGCAGATGGACTTGCAAGAAGTTCGAGAAATGTCTACCTTTCAGAAGAGGAAAGGAAAGCAGCTGTAGTGCTCAGCAGGAGCCTTGATGGGGCAGAAAAAGCTTTGAATTCGGGAGAGAGAAATGCCAGTAGAATTAAAGAGATAATTTCCCAAAAACTCAATTCAGAGCTGCTTGCCAGAATAGATTATGTTGAAGTTGCAGACAGTGTGAATCTAAAACCCGTTTCAGGTGATATTGACGGCAGTGTTCTAGTTGCCATAGCTGTTTATATAGGAAAAGTAAGGCTTATAGATAATTTTACTTTTAGAATATAGTATTGAAAAAATAGCAGCCATCCACTTTAAAAGTGGAGGCTGCTATTTTTTTATTAATTAACAATAAAATAAATATATTTAAGCTTGTTGAAAACAGGTAATGAGTTATAATATAAAAGATAAAATTTAAATTCTATACTGGAGGTGCTTGATGAATAAAGATTTGAAAAATATGATAATTATATTTTGGGGGTTCTTTTGTCTATCATTGTTTTCCAATACATTGTCACCTTTTATAACTACCATAAAGAGTATCTACGGCGTTTCTGACAATATCATTGTACTGCTTCCGTCCGTAGTGTACTGTTCCTCTTTTATAATGAGCATAGCAGCTTCAAAGTTTATGCATATGTTGAAACTTAAAAGAGGATTATACATAAGTTTTTTACTTGTAATTTTTTCAAGTATTGTAATCTTACTTTCAAAATCATTTTACATACTTTTATTTGGATATTTCTTATCCGGACTCGCACTTGGAATGGGCGGACTGTTTTTGGGAACGCTCATATCGCTTTTACCTAAAAAATATCAGAAATTTGGATTTGCCAATGCATGTTTTGGAATAGGTGGAATTTTAATTTTACCCATAGACAGATTAGTACTCAGAAATGGTATAAGCTTTAATTATACCTATATTATTCATATAGTACTTATGGCTGTGTTAATTGTTTTGTCTACAGGGCTCAGCGGGATTTCACTTCCAAAGGATAATCTAAAGCATAGGAATTCACTTCACATACTGAAGAATCCTATGGTTTTAATACTTTCCATAGCTGTATTCTTTTATGTCGGGGCAGAGATATCCACGACAAACTGGACCGGAAGTTTTCTTGAAAGAGATTATGGCATTAATAAGGGAGAAGTGCCGGATATTCTGTTCGGCTTCTGGATATTGTTTACTTTGGGAAGGGCTTTTGGAGATAAGCTTCTCGAAAATATAGGACAACTTAAATTTTTACTCATATCTCCTATAGCATCCATTGCAGGCATATTTGTTATCTTGTTGGGAACGGAAAAATTGCAGGCACTAATTGGACTGTCGATTATAGGTATATCAATATCACTTATATATCCTGCACTTCAAGGGTACATAATACAGCATGTGAGTTTTGAAAATATACCTTCTGCATCTTCAGTTATAGTGATCTTCAACAACCTTGGTGCTGCATTTCTGACCTATATAATAGGCTTTGCAGGAGGAAAAAACATTACCTATGTGTTTATAATACAGATAGCATTTTTTGCTTATATAGCATTTTCGGCTTTGCATTATGTGAGTTTTAAACCCCAGAGAAATTGAAATAGGGCTTATGTTATTTATAAAAATATAAAATAATTACAATACTTGCAGTCAATCATAATATATACTGATTATGTAATAAGCTATGTAACAAACGAGTATTAGGGGGAGTGGTATATTATGATAATTGTGGGTGAATTAATAAATTCAACTCGTAAATCTATTAAAGAGGCAGTTAAAAATAATGATTCAGATTATATAAAAAAGATTGCCAAGGAAGAATCTGAAGCCGGAGCTAATTATATAGATGTAAATGCCGGTATATTTGTAGGAAAAGAAATTGACTATTTGAAATGGTTGGTACAAACTGTTCAGGAAGAGGTAGATACACCTTGTTGTATAGATTCTCCAGATCCAAAGGCTATAGAAGCTGCATTAGCGCTGCATAAAGGAAAAACTCCAATGATAAACTCCATATCTCTTGAAAAAGAAAGATATGATGCAGTTTTGCCTATAATTGAAGGCACTGATCTTAAAATAGTGGCACTTTGCATGTCTTCCAGGGGTATGCCTCAAACTTCCGATGACAGAATCAAAATTGCAGATAAGCTGATAAATGGATTGGTTCAGCATCATGTAAAACTGGATAATATATATGTAGATCCATTAGTACAGCCTATAGGGACAAATGATAATTTTGGAGTACAGTTCTTGGATTCTGTGGAAGCTATTTTAAAAGAATTTAAAGGTGTTCATATGATGTGCGGATTGTCAAATATATCTTTTGGGCTTCCAAATAGAAAATTTATTAATCGGATTTTTGCAGTTATGGCTGTGAGCAGGGGACTTGATGGTCTTATAATAAATCCATTGGATAAAGAAATGATGGGAAGTCTTATAACTGCAGAAACTCTGGCTGGTAAAGATGAATTCTGTATGAATTATCTTCAAGCGTATAGAAATAAACTATTTGAATAATTGTTTGGATTTTATATGGTGATGCACCTAGAAAGGTGCCTCACCATATATTTAACAGGATATCTCATATTTTCATTTTTTGATGATTATATTTCTAGCGAGCTTGGCCGCTGAATCTGCATCAGGAGTGTAGTAGTCCGCATCTATTTGTTTTGCAAAATTAGTTGTAATAGGAGCACCGCCTATCATAAATGTGTATTTGTCTTTAATTCCTGCTTTTTTAAACGCAGTTATTACGTCGTCCATAGCAGGCATGGTAGTAGTCAACAATGCCGACATACATACAATATCCGCTCCTATTTTTTCGGCCGTTTTTAAAAATTTAGCTGGTTCAGCATCAACTCCTAAATCAGTAATTTCAATGCCTGTGCCCTTCATCATCATTGCCACAAGATTTTTACCAATATCATGTATGTCACCTTTTACAGTACCTATAACAACTTTGCCAATTATTTTTTTACCATGTTGAGAAATGATTGGATAAAGTGCTTTTAGTGCAACGGACATTGCTCTTGATGCTACAAGCATTTCGGGAACATATATTTCGTTGTTCTTGAATTTAATACCTTCTTTTACCATGGCATCTATTAAACCTTCATGTAATATTTTAGTTGGCTCGATATGTTCTTCAAGTGCCTGTAGAACGAGTTTCCTTGCCATTTTTGCATTACCCTTTTGAACATATAAAGAAAGTTCACTCAAATTCATAAATAATCCCCCTTGTTTTTATTAAAAAATACTAAACCATAATATAATTATAAAACTATTTTAAAAGTTAATCTTTTAAAAACTATACTTTTTAATAAAGATTTTTTTGTTTTGGATACATTCAATTTTAATATAAATCAGTGAGAGGTTATTTTGCTATAAAAAATATACCGTATTTATGCGGGTTACGGCATTTCGCAAATGCCTATTATATATCAAGTATGTTTATTTAAATATGCGGGAAGGAGATATAATAAAAAATGGATAAATGTAAAATCGTAGTACACTACAGTAAAGGTGAAAAGCTTATATATGCTGAAAAAGGTGGGAATCTTCTGAATATATTGAGAGATAATAAGGTCTATGTGGAGAGTTTCTGCAATGGAAAAGGGAAGTGTGGAAAATGCAAGGTCAAGATAATAAGGGATTTGGACAAGAAGACGGCAAACAATAATGGACATCTTACTGAAAGTGAAATAGAAAGTGGATTTAGGCTGAGTTGCGAAACAATTGTAAATGGGAATCTGGAAATAGTGATTCCAGAAGAAAATGGGACAATGACAGTACTTACAGAAGGAAAAGAATGTAATTACGAGTTGGATTGTTTAGTCGAAAAAAAGCATGCGGTTTTGGATAAACCTTGTATTGAGGATCAAAGGGATGATTATAGAAGATTAAGTGATGGTTTTGGAAAAGAGGATCTGAGTATAAACTTGAAAAGTTTTCCTATAATGGGTGAAACCATGAGAAGTGAGAATTTTGATGTTACCGGGATATTTTTTAAAAATAGGCTTTTGTCATTGAAAAGCGGCAAATCCAATGTAAAACTCTATGGATTGGCAGTAGATGTAGGAACGACCACAGTAGCTGTATACCTTTTGAACCTGGAAAATGGAAAAGTACTGGACGTACAGTCACAGGTTAATAGACAGCGAAGTTATGGTGCCGATGTGATTTCAAGGATAAATTTTACTATGGAAAATCCCAGGGGGCTTGATGTACTAAATAGGAGCATCATAGAGCAGATCAATGATATAATAGGACTACTATGTGGAAGGAACAGTATAGGAAAAGATGATATATATGACACAGTCATAGTGGGTAATACTACAATGATTCATCTGCTTTTGAAACTCACCTGCAAATACATGGCCATGTCACCTTATATTGCAATGATTACAGAAGGGATTGAATTCAAGGCCAGAGAAATCGGGATAGATACAGGAGGAATGGTAAGCCTGATTCCCGGCATTTCAAGTTATGTGGGAAGTGATATAACAGCAGGTATAATATCTTCTGGACTTTTGAATTCGGAAAGATATTCTCTGCTGCTGGATCTTGGCACCAATGGTGAAATGGCTCTGGGAAATAAAAATGAGATAATAACCTGTTCTACTGCCGCAGGACCGGCTTTTGAGGGAGCAAATATAAAATGCGGGATGGGTGGTGTAATTGGTGCCATAAGCAAAATAGATCTGTCGAAGGATAAAATATACGAAACCATAGGTGATGTTGAGCCCCTTGGTATATGCGGTTCAGGGGTTATGGACATGGTTGCGCAGCTTTTATCTCACGGTATAGTGGATAAAACAGGTAAAATGCTTGAAAAAGATAAAGTGGAGGATGAAAAAGATAGAGACAGAATTATCAGAGAAGGTAAAATGCTGCAGTTTATTGTGGCAAGAAACAGTAGAAGTCGGAAAAATATAATTTTCACTCAAAAAGATATAAGAGAGGTACAATTGGCAAAGGCGGCAGTTTGTGCGGGAATAAAAATACTGCTTAAAGAAAAGAATATTGGCTTTGATGAGATAGAAAAAGTCTATATAGGCGGCGGATTTGGAAATTATATGAATATTAAAAGTTCCATGCAAATTGGCATGATACCTAAAGAATTGGGTGGTAAGCTCAGATCTATCGGCAATTGTGCCGGAAGTGGTGCCAGAATGTACCTACTGTCCAAAAATGTAAGAGATAAGACTAAATTAGTAGTGAATAAGGCAGCGTATATAGAATTATCAAAAAGACCGGATTTTCAGGATTATTTTATTGATTCTATGATAATGGAATAAAAAATTACAAGTTGTGAGCCAAAATACCATAAGATATTTTTCATTATGGATCTAAAAAAAATTATAAAAATCTAAAAAAATTCTTTACTATGATATAACATATAAAATATTGTGCACTGAAAATAATTATACCTTATAGGTTTAATTCGATAGGAATTTTTGGAAAAGAGTAATATCCATATTTTGCTAATTTTCTCCTGCCAATATAGCCCTAAAATGAACATAATAAAGGATCTAGCCTGATATTTATTGATTCCAATGTTGTTTTTTATTTTGCCTAAATTAAGGCTTTTACAGGATTTATTAGAAGATGCTTTGAGTATCTTGAAGTATTGATAAAAAACTATATATACTACAATATTAAATCTATGGTCCGGACTATAATTAACATGTAAGAAAAATTTAAAAATTTTAAAGGGATTTTTAACTTAAGGGGAGGAGATATGTAATGGATTTAAAGGAACTTTCTTCAGTTGTACAAACAGGTAGTCAGAAAAAATCCAAAGAACTTGTAAAAAAGGCCTTGGACGAAAAAATTGAACCAGTCAAAATATTAAACGATGGTATGATAGAGGCTATGTCAGAAGTTGGTGTTAAATTTAAAAACAATGAGATATACGTTCCGGAAATGCTTATGGCTGCAAAGGCAATGGCCGCAGGTATGAAGGTGTTGGAACCTATTCTTACCAAGACCGGAGTAAAACCTGTAGGTAAAGCTGTAATAGGAACTGTAAAAGGCGATTTACATGATATTGGTAAAAATCTTGTGGCAATGATGATGAAGGGCACAGGCATTGAAATTACTGATTTAGGAGTTGATGCTGAACCAGCTAAATTTTTAAAAACGGCCGAAAAAATAGGAGCGGATATTGTATGTATGTCGGCATTGTTGACTACTACCATGCCTGCTATGGATGATACTATAAAGGAATTTGAAAAGGCAGGAGTGAGGGATAAGTATATATTTATGGTAGGTGGAGCACCCTTATCAGATGAATATGCAAAGAAGATAGGGGCAGATTACTATACTCCCGATGCAGGTAGTGCAGCTGAAGTTGCAAAGAGTGCGGTTCTTAAGAAGAGTAAATAAAAGGGGGATTGGCATAATGGCAAATGTATATGACAAATTGGCATATGACAAACTGGATGATTTTATATATGGCTCGTGTCCTAAACCTGTGAAAACTAAAAGCGGACTTGTAGTTGGAGGAGGGGAAATATATCCGGAGCTAAATTTTACGTTACCTGCAATGACAGTTGATTCTAATACTATCAAGGATGCTTATAAGATATATAAAGAGATAATGGATGGTGCGCTTAAAAGGGCAGTAGAATTGCATGCTCCCGGAGTGGTATTGGAATATGAAACACTGCCAGAATTTACAATACATCCTGAATGGGGAATTGAAGTAAGTAAGATAATTGTTGATGCACTTAATGAATATAATGCAAAATATGGACTCAAAGGAGCTTTGAGAGCTACACCTAATGATATAAGAGAGATGAACAGACCTCCTATAATGAGAGGAGGAGAGTACTGGGAGGAAATGCAGCAGATATTTGAGGGCTTTGGTAAAGCAGGAGCAGACTTTTTAGCTATAGAGTCTACTGGAGGAAAAGAAATAGATGATGATGCTCTTGTAAACGCAGACATACAAAAAGTCATATTTGCACTGGGAGTTCTTGGATGCCGTGATATGAAATTCTTGTGGAAAAAGATGGTTGAAATGAGCAATGCAAATAATATTATACCATCAGGAGATTCCGCCTGTGGATTTGCCAATACGGCAATGGTACTTGCAGAAAGAGGATTTATTCCTAAGGTATTTGCATCAGTAGTTAGAGTGACTGCTGTTCCCAGAGCATTGGTGGCATTTGAAGAAGGTGCTGTAGGACCTAGCAAGGACTGTGCTTATGAAGGAGCATATCTGAAGGCAATAACTGGTTTTCCAATAGCAATGGAAGGTAAATCAGCAGCATGTGCACATTTCAGTCCTATAGGCAATGTAGCAGCTGCAGTAGCGGATCTTTGGAGTAATGAGTCCGTTCAGCAGGTTAAACTTCTTTCAGGAATGGCACCTGTAGTGTCCATGGAACAGCTTATATATGACTGCAGGCTTATGAATGAAGCAAAGAGGCAAGGTAAAGGTACTGAATTAAGAGATTTATTGGCAGATTCCGATTCAAGGCTTGATCCTCAGGCATATGTACTTAGACCTGATGTGGTATTTGACATAAGCAGGGGAATTTTAAAAGGTAAGACTCCGTTTGAAAGAACTAAATTGGCAGCACAATTGACAGTGGAGAAACTTAAGAAGGCGATTGCCAATAAGGAAGTTAAAGTTGAAAAGAGAGAATTGAGATGGATTGATATTATGGAGAACCAGATTGAGGATGTACCGGATGATGAACTTGAATTCTATGATCAGATTAAAGATGATCTTGATTTTGACAAATTCCTTCCAAAGGAATATGGATTGGATTAATAAACGTTTAATAAGGCACTGGAAATTAACATCAAATTTCCAGTGCCTAACTTAACTTACAAAAGTCAAGTTTCCCTTCTGCCGGTATTGTTTGGGAGTCATGCCGGTAAAATTTTTGAATACCTTTGAAAAATAACTTTGATCTTCAAAACCGACTTCAAGGGCAATATTTAATATAGAATAGTCTGTATTCCTCAAAAGAAACATACTTTGTTCAATTCTGATTTTATTGAGATAACTTGAGAAATTCATTCCAATTTCCTTTTTAAAAATACTTGAGAAATAAGAAGAATTAAGATGTACCATATTGGCTACCGTATCAAGGGTTATGTTGTTTTTATAATTTTTATTTATATAAGCTATGCATTTTTTTATTAGAGCAGGATTCTTTGATTTATTTATTTTAAAAACGTTTTCTGTAAAGGCATCAAGTATATTTATTAAAAGAAATGAAATGTCTTCTACTTTTTTAATTTTATTTAATTTAATTAAAAAATCACTGCTTAAACTAAAAACTTTGTTGAAATCAGCACCACCTTCTATAGATGCTCTAGAAAGAAGTGTACATAGTTCCAAAGTACGGGTTTTGATTATCCGAATATCATTTCCTGAATAGAACAATATGTGGGCTAACAGATCATTTAAAATATTTCTGGCTCCTATTATGTCACCATTTTTGACTTTGATAAGAAGTTCATTTTCAATTTTATAAGTACGCAGCATATCATTATTAGTACTTTTTAAATCCTGTAAGCTTTCACCTATTTTAGATTGCTGGTGTGATCTTTTATTTTTTTCATAAAGCTCGTATTTTTCTTCCCCCATAAGGCTGCATGCTACTATGAATAATAATTTACTCAGATGTCGTACCTTTGAAGGTTGTACTACCTGGATGTCACTTAATTTAGTTTCTATCAGTCCCTTCAACTGTATATCCAAATCAAATTTTTGGATAATATCATTTACCATGAATTCATCCGGAAAGTTCATAAGTATGGGACCGGCAAGTACAGAACCTTTGAACACATTTTTTTTTATTATTGGAACAGTATAATGTATAAGCCCTGCAGGACAGGAAAATATATAAGATTCACCTAATTTTTCCGATTGCTTTGCAGCATATAGGTGAGTTTGAGAGCAGGGACATAAATCATTAGTACATTCCTTGAAAAATCTACAAAAGCTTGAGGGCTTACCTATTCTCATGAATTCGTTTCCTATTTCATTTATCACTGAAAGCGAAATATTAGTGCAATAAGAATAGGTTGACAGGGTATCTTTAAGTATTTTTATAAAATCCATATATAACACCTACGCTTCCATCTATGTTAATATGTTAACATAATTTTTGGCTTTAATAAAGACCGGCGTTCGCAAAATTTTCTATGGCAAGCCCAACTATTATTTTTTTCGCGGCAGCATACCTATGGGAGCATTTTATTTGCAGGAGGAGTGATCCCAAAACTTCAAGATTGGATTCAACTGGCTGTATTTTTAATAAGCTATGTTGTAGTTGGCGGAAATGTTGTTTTGCGGGCAGTGAAGGAAATATCTAGAGGTCAGGTATTTACTGAGCATTTTCTCATGAGTGTTGCTACGATTGGTGCTTTTTGTGTTGGACAATATCCTGAAGGTGTGGCCGTGATGCTGTTTTATATGCTAGGTGAATTGCTTGAAGACATGGCCGTGGATCATTCTCAAAGATCAATCAATACATTGATGAATATAAAGCCCGATTATGCAAATCTTAAGATTGGCGATAAATTGGAAAAAGTATCGCCTGAAGAAATAAACGTGGGGGATATAATTATTGTGAAACCAGGAGAAAAAATCCCTCTTGACGGTAAGATTGTAAAGGGAACTTCAATGGTCAATACATCTGCACTGACAGGTGAATCAGTTCCGCGTGAATTGGGACCTGGTAAGGATGCCTTAAGTGGATTTATCAATGGAAATGGTGTCCTGACAATTAAAGTAACAAAAAAATATGGAGAATCCACCGTATCCAAAATTTTGGATCTGGTTCAAAATGCCGGCAGCAAAAAAGCTCCTACTGAAAAATTTATAACAAAATTTGCACGTTATTATACTCCAATTGTTGTATTTGGTGCTTTAGCACTTGCGGTAATACCACCTTTGGTTATTGCAGGGGCAACTTTTTCTGACTATGTTTACAGGGCTTTGATATTTTTAGTTGTGTCCTGTCCATGTGCGCTTATAATTTCAATACCGCTGGGATTCATAAGCGGCATGGGAGAAGCTTCAAAAAGAGGAATACTTGTAAAAGACGGTAATTATCTTGAGGCATTGAACAGCGTTGAAACAGTTGTTTTTGACAAGACAGGTACATTAACTAAAAGTGTATTCAGAGTTACAAAAATAAATCCGCAAAATAATTATTCGGGTGAAGAGTTAATAGAAAGTGCGGCATATGCGGAGAGCTATTCAAACCATCCTATTGCAATTTCAATTATGGACGCTTACAGTGGGAAGATCGACAAAAGCAAAATTGAAAATTATAGTGAGATTGCAGGATATGGCATCAATGTGGGAAGCCGTGTTCGGAGATATGGGAGTTGCACTGATTGCAATCTTTAATTCAATAAGGGCACTGGATGCAAAAAACTTGTGAAAATAAAATTTTACACATTATATTTCAGTGAAATTATGGTAATATTTAATTGTAAAGAAAGATTAAAATTGCCTATGCTGGGAATTGGGGATGGGGTGAAATTGAAAAAACATATTAATAATTTTATTTTAGTGCTTTTTTGTTTAGTGCTTGTTGTTGGTGTTGGGTGCAGTAATTCAAAATTAACTGATGCTAAAAATATTGAAACTGGAGAGAGAATGGCAATCGATGAAACAATATCGAATTATATTGTCGTTTATTATTCTCATATATTGACTAATGCTGACAGGGTTTTTGAAGCACATAAGCTATATGCAATCGAACAGAAAGATAAATTGATAAATGTTTATATTTATACACTATTTGAAGGATATGCATTTTTTGATGGAAAATTTGGAGCTTCATGCGGCGGAACGAATCCGGCCCTTCTTGTATTGAAAAAGGATAAGGATAAATTTATTGTTACCCAATTTGTACAACCTAAGGACGGGACAGAATATAGTTCGTCTATTAAGAAAATGTTTCCTCATAAATATACAGATAAAGTCATGAGAGATGAGGGGCGCGATTTGGGATTGGAGTCACAGATAAGATCAAATGCCGAAAAATGGTTGAAAGCACAGGGGAGAGATGAAGTGCTTTCAAAATGAATCATCTTCAAAGTTGACAATTTCAGCTTCCTCTTTGCTGTTTATGCGTTTCATCTCAATGGAGATAAAAACTCCTGTTACAAGAGCGGATAGAACATCAGCTATGGGCGGGGTTCTCCATATACCCTCAATGCCCCAAAATCGCGGCAGTATCAACAGAAGAGGGATCAGCAGCAGCAATTGTCTGGATAGTCCTAAAATTGTAGATTGGATTGGCTTGTTGACTGCCTGAAAGTATTGTGAACATATAATCTGGAAGCCGGCTACGGGAAACATTAAAAAAAAGACTGACATTGCATGTGCAGTGAGCCGGATTAGTTCTGTATTATTGTTGTTGAACATGCTGGCGATCTGAATGGGCCACAAATGTACCACTGCAGTGCTGAATGTTGCTATTATAGTACCGACGATTACCGCTTTTTTCAAGGTTTCTTTTACCCTGTTGAATTGCTTGGCACCATGGTTGAAACCTATTATGGGCTGGGCACCTTGGCTGACACCTAGAATAGGCATAAACATTAAGGTAGCTATGCTTCCGACGATGCCAACGGCCGACAGTGCCATATTACCACCGTAAGATGCCAGTGATTTGTTTAATATAAGGTTTTGCAAACTGTTGGCCAGCTGCATTGAAAATGGAGCGAATCCAATGGATACGATGCTGGTGACTAAATTTTTTTGTAACCTGAGATTTTTTAACCGTATTTTGAGCAGACTAGGTCCCCAGAGAAAATAACTAAGAACCCAAATAGATGAAAATATTTGACCGCAGATGGTTGCCAATGCGGATCCCTTGATTCCAATGTGTAATCTCATTACAAAAACGTAATTTAAAACTATATTTATTATAGTTCCAGCTACCTGAGTATACATGGACATTCTGGGATTGCCTTCCGCTCTGATAAAATTGACCATACCCATACTTATAGAGCCAAATGCCGATGCCAGCATTATGATATGTGTAAAATCTTTGGCATAGGGCAGGACTTTGGCACTTGCTCCAAAAAAAGTCAAAATGGAATCACTGAAGGAAAAATAGATGATGCTTATACATATTGGCAGCAGGATCAGCAGCAATATAGCATTTCCTGCAATTTTTTCAGCTTCTTCAGACTTTTTCTCTCCCAGACGTATGGATATAAGCGACGTGGCACCAACACCGATCAATACGGATACCGCCATAAGAATAAGCATAATCGGGAAGGCTACTGTTATTGCTGCGATGGCAATTGAGCCGACTCCACGGCCTACAAATACACGGTCGATAATATTATATATAGAGTTCACCAGCATGGCTATAACGGCAGGCCAGGAAAATTTCCACAATAGACTGCCGATTTTTCCGTTTTTGAGTTCAACTGTACTATTCATTTTGTAATTCACCTTCTTAATTTTTGCATGAATTTGACAGCATATTTAAGGCTATCAACAAACTTCGACAAATCTTCAGGATCTGTATTACTTAAGATTTTCCCCATGCACTGAACAGAGCTTTTCATTATATCTTCTATTTCTAATTTTCCGGCGTCTGTAAGAGATATAAGGGATTTTCGTCTGTCATTTGTGTCATTATGCCGAACAACTAGATCAAGCTTTTCCAATTGATCAATCAGAGTCGTTAAACTGCCTTTTTTCATATTGAGCATTTTGGCAATTTGGGTTGCAGTGAGGACATGATTCTGGTAGAGAAAACCTATAATCATGATGTGATTTTTTTTAATTCCAGGGTATTGACGGCTTTCTTTTGGAAATTGGCGGAGAAATCTTTCATGGAACAAACCCATGGTTTTAAATAACAAGTCGTATAACTCCTGAAGCTGTTCATATGTCATGTATATCACCTTTCAAATAGTTATTAGTTAGAATTCTAACTTTAAGAATTCTAACCTAGTATATAACTTTGTTTTGCGATTGTCAAGTTGAGAGATTGACTATGGTAATGATTCGCTATAAGGTGTATAGTTTTATTGAGAAATATCTGAAAGAAGGTTTAATTATGAAAGTTATAGCGATTAATGGAAGCCCGCGGAAAGACGGGAATACAAGTCAAGCCTTGAAGGTAATGGCAGATGAATTAAAAAAACATGGTATAGATGTTGAAACTATTCAAATTGGACATTTGAATATTCATGGGTGTACAGGATGTGGATACTGTTCTTCCTCTAAAAAAAACAGATGTGTTTTTAAAGATGACATTGTCAATGAAACAGCAGAAAAAATGAGGGAGTCAGATGGGTTTATTCTGGCGTCACCCACTTATTATGCTGGGATCGCCGGAAATATGAAGTGTTTTTTAGACAGGGCATTCTTGACAAGTTCAAATTATTTCAGATTTAAAGTGGCAACTTCCATTTCGGTTGTCAGACGTGCAGGAGGCGTAGATGTAGTTCACCAGTTGAATAATTATCTGAATCTGGCAGAGACGATTTTGCCGCCATCCCAATATTGGACTTCTGCCTATGGTATGGATAAAGGTGAGGTTATGAAAGACAGCGAGGGAGTACAGACGCTTCGTAAAAATGCGAGGGCTATGGCCTGGCTGCTTGAAGTAGTTAACTTTGGAAAGGAAAAGTTTCCTTTACCCGCCGATGAAGGTCATATCATGACAAATTTTATTAAGTAGGGCTGCCTGTAATATTTTGAAGAAAAATTTTTCTGCCTTATAAGTGATATAATTTATCTGTATTGATCTTAAAAATATTAGGGGTGTCGTGATGTTATATGAAAAATAATAAATTATATGAAACTAGATTGAGTAAATTCATTTCACTTATACTGAGGCATAAACCGCAGGTAATAGGCAATAGAATAGATAAAAATGGATATATGCCTGTAGAAGATCTTTTGGACGGGATAAATGCACATGGATATAAAATAAACATGGCTTTATTAGAAAAAATAGTAGCAGAAGATGAAAAACAAAGATATTCCTTTGATAAAGACAAGGTTAAGATAAGGGCAAATCAGGGGCATTCAATAAAAGTAGATCTCGGATTAAAGGTAATTGAGCCGCCTGATTTATTATATCACGGTACAGGTAAGAAATACCTTTCAAGTATATTGTCCATAGGGTTAGTTAAAAGAACGAGACAATATGTACATTTGTCAAAAGATTATCCTACGGCTGTAAAGGTTGGGGAAAGACACGGATCTCCAGTTGTTTTAATTATAGCTTCAGGACGGATGCAGAAAGATGGATTTAAATTTTATCTGTCTAAAAATGGTATCTGGCTTACAGACAATGTACCGGTTAAATACATTGAACTGTCTGAAAAAAGCAAGAGGGGAGAAATATAGAAAAAGGTATGAAAGCTGTAAATTTAAGACAATGTAAAAATTCCTGTGGGATAATTGCAAGCATTCCCCATAGCTCGTACAAGATTCTACCTGAGATGGAAAAGAACCTGAGATCTGATATAATATTGGCAAATAACGACTGGTTTTTAAGGGAATTGTATAGCTTTTTGGATGAATTGGATATAGTTACAGTATCGGCCAATTACAGCAGATATGTAATTGACGTAAATAGAAGTATTAAGGATAATATTAATCATGAAAAATATACCAAATCCCTGATATATTTTAAAACCACCTTTAATAGGGAGATTTACACCGAGCTTCCAGATAAGGATATTATAAATTATAGAATAAATGAAATATATATACCATATCATTTTTGCTTGCTTGATAAAATAAATGACGTCCTGAAAAAAAGAGGAAGAGTTTATCTGCTTGATTTACACAGCTTTTATATTCAATCCAAGTCAGATATAGTACTGGGTACTCGTTATGGAAAAACATGTTCGGAACAATTTTTGCATATTGTATACAGTGCATTTGTGCAGGAAGGATTTACTGTAAAGGTTGATGAAATAGGACTAAGAGGGGGCTACATAACATATCATTATGCCTCTATGGAGAATGTTGAAACTATACAAATTGAGATAAGGTATACGGCATATATAGAAAACAGATTCTTTGGTGAAGAATTCCTGCCAAAAATAAATTATGAATTGTTTGAAAAAACCCAAAATCGCTTGAAAAAAGTTTTTACTGGGATAAAGAAAAAACTGGAATATTTGAAATAATAAAAAGGGTCCGATGCCAAATTGTGCAGCAGACCCAGATTTTTCTGCTAATTGGAGACTGATGTGCCTCCTTTTACGTTATTATTATTGGAAGATGAACTGTTTGTGTTCGTATTTTCAGTATTGCCTCCTCCGGAAGATGGACTGCCTGTATTTGTATTTCCGGTATTGCCTCCCCCAGAAGACGGATTGTTTGTATTCGTATTTCCGGTATTGCTTCCTCCGGAAGACGGATTGCCTGTATTTGTATTTCCAGTATTATTTTTGGTACTTCCTGGATAAGAACTGTTTGAATTTGTATTTCCAGTGCTGCTTCCAGGGTATATTTTATTGGAACTGCCGCTGCCGGTAGTTCCTTTGTTATTTTCAGTACTCTTGTAAGAAGGATTGGCTGTATTTGTGTTCTTAATTGTACCTTTTGAAGACGACTTAGTCGTGCCATTGGTCTTGGTTGTTCCCCCCGTTGAATTGGTAGTGGGTTCTTTGTTAACGGTGTTGTCTATTTGAGGGGTTTTTGTATTATTGGATTTTGCCTTAAAAAGAGTTCTACTTGAAAGTCCCACAATTACGACCAGGGCAATTGATGCCATAGCTATCAGAGCCTTTTTATTTAAAACAGGTTTTGAAGTTCCTCGTTTTTTTTGACCACCTAATTCTTTATTTCCATAAGAATTTTTATTCATGGTTTTGGTAGAATTATCTTTTTTAGTTGGTCTTGAAACTGCGTTAGTTATATTTTTGGGTATATTGAGCAATAAAAATAGAAGCCCTTTTTGTTCCATGGATTCTATCCTCTTGAATTTTTCAGGTGATCTAACTATGACAGCAGGTTTAGAAAGTGGTGCATGTTGACCTTCTGCATAAAGTGTAACTGAAAATTTATCGCCTTTACTCAAAAAAGGTATATTTACATCTAACGTTTTATCTTTTATTGAAGAGCTAAATTTCAACCCCTTTGTTATCTTTGTCTCTGCAATTTTTAAATTGTTTTGTCTATTTTGTATATCTAAGGTTATCTCATGAATTATTTTATTTGATACATTGACAATCGTAACAATGTATGCAAAAACTTTCTTACCTTCTAGATTCATTGGGATGGCATCTCCCACACGGCATAATAATCTGGGTGCCAGATTTTTGTAATAATCTAAAAGCAATCCAGATATAAACGATATTACTATAGTGATAATTGCAGTTTTGATAACGCCCAGCATATTAAATTCGCTTCCTTGCTTTTTATAGTCATGTAAATAAATTATAAGATAGATACATATTTGTGTCAAATGGGTAAATCAAGGTAAATCCCGAATTTATGAACAGAATATAAATGTCATAATCGTCGGGAATATTAGCTTTTACCTCAACATTGACCCTGTTTAACAGTGATGAAAAGAAGTACTGCTTGGTATATAATTAAATATATGTGAAGAATTAAGGGAGTATGTTATATTGTAAAATGATATCTTATAGTTTAATATGAAAATATGAGCACTGTGATCGGAAAATGAAAAAGTGGGTTTGTGACCCTGAATAAATGTTAAAATTATAACAGATAAATTTAATGTTATAATCTACAATATTAAACATATTATCAGTATATTTGTGAAAATCAAAGTTGGGGGTTGAAAAAAATGACTATAAAAAATAAACATAATTATTTTATTCAATATGGGCAGATGTTAGTTGGATGTATAATAGCAGGGTTGGGATTCAGTTTGTTCTTAAAGCCCAATCAGATAGCCAGTGGTGGAGTTGTAGGTATTTCCTTGGTGATACAGAGATTATTTAATGTAGAACCTGCTATTGTGCAATGGTATATAAACATTCTGCTGCTTTTTTTAGGCCTATTTGTAATGGGAAAAGAATATACTACAAAAACTGTATTTGGATCATTGGCTCTTCCATTTTGTATATTTTTTATGAGAAATTTACATTATGTAACTTTAAATCCTCTTTTAGGGACCGTATTTGGAGGTTTACTTTCAGGAATAGGACTTGGATTTGTATTTAAAAGCAACGGATCTACCGGAGGAACTTCAATAATAGCGAGCATTGTCAATAAATATACGGGGATGAGTATAGGAAATTCTCAGGGAATAATAGATGGAATCGTAGTATTGGCTGCAGGATTTGTATTTGGCGCTGACAAGGCTTTATATGCTGTAATAGCACTGTTTATAACCAGTAAATCTATTGATTTAATCCAGCTTGGATTTACGGCATCAAAAGTAGCTTTTGTAGTTTCCGATAAAACGGAAGTTATAAGAAGTGCAGTCTTAAAGGGCCTGAATAGAGGGGTTACGGAGATTTCAGGTTTAGGGGGATATACTGACCAAAAGCGTATGGTCTTGATGGTTGTTATGAGTCAATCTGAATTGAATAAATTCAAAATTTTGATAAAATCTATTGATCCCGGTGCCTTTGTGATAATAAGCAATACCTATGAAGTATTGGGACAAGGCTTTGATATAAGTAAAAAAGAAAGATCCGGAAGTTATGAAATATGCAAATAGTTTTTTTGAATAGGAATGTTATTGTAAAGAAGAGATAGCAGTTGTCATCTGTAGGGGGAACTGCTACCTCTTCTTACTTTAAGTGAGCGACATTGCAGATGTAAAATTAAAAAAAGTATAAAAATCGCGAAAAAATAGGCAAAATTTCTAAAATTATAGGGATAAATACTTGAGAACGGATTTTATGCCTTTTTGCTTGAATCCTTAGCTTATTCATGAAGATGAAAGTATATTAAAGAATATGGTATAATGTCATTAAGAAATAATGATGTATGAAAATATTGTGTGCTAATAACAAATTTCAGAATATTCTAATTTATGTTAATATTAAGACATCAACTTCAGTAATAATTGTGCATATATCAAAAGAAATTACTGTTAATATTGCAATTTATTCCAAAAACTTGTATCAATTCTAAAATATCTGTAACAATATCATATTTTAAATTTAATTGTATCTCTGATAACGTTAACATTAAGACTAATGAGTAGGAGGTTATTAACTATGAAAGAAAAATATCAAGAAAATTCTCAAGAAACTGTC
This sequence comes from Clostridium lapidicellarium, assembly GCF_041224415.1. Classification (NCBI taxonomy): domain Bacteria; kingdom Bacillati; phylum Bacillota; class Clostridia; order Eubacteriales; family Clostridiaceae; genus Clostridium; species Clostridium lapidicellarium. Next base: position 40,446 of record NZ_JBGFFE010000018.1, read on the forward strand.
CTTGAACGGTTTGGGTACAAGCAGGAATTAAGTAGAGTGCTGAAGACAAAAGATCTGGTGATTTACGGATTGATCATCATGGTTCCAATTGCACCCTTTGGTATATATGGGATTGTAAATAAGGCGGCAAACGGTATGGCTGCGTTGGCATATCTCATTGGTATGTTTGCAATGCTTTTTACGGCGTTTAGTTATGCGAAAATGGCGGAAGCGTTTCCTATTGCAGGTTCGGTATACTGTTATGCGAGTAAAGGTTTGAATCCGATTGTTGGTTTTTTTGCTGGATGGTCAATATTACTTGATTATGCGTTTATACCTGCACTTCTATATCTGTTAAGCGGAGCTGCCCTTCATGATATAATGCCCTCGATTCCTATCTTCCTGTGGGCATTTATTTTTATCATATGTAATACCTTGATCAACATCAGGGGAATTGAAATAGCTGCAAAAGCCAATAAAATACTTCTCGTCTTTCAATTTATCATATTTTTGTATTTTGTAATCTGTGGAATATCTGGAATAGTTCACGGGGTGAATGGTGCTGAGTTTTCCATTAAACCATTATTCAATCCAAACCTTGGACTTTCAGCGGTAATGCCGGGAGTAGCAATTTGTGTTTTGAGTTATCTTGGGTTCGACGGTATAAGTACATTGGCTGAAGAAAATCAAGGTGGCGCCAAAACCGTGGGTAAAGCTACTATAATCGCATTATTGGTTACAGGCATTATATTCTTTATACAGTGCTGGATAGCCGGAATGGTATATCCAAACTGGCGTGCCCTTAAAAATCCCGATACAGCATTTTATGCAATTGCATTTAGCATAGGGGGAAATGCACTTAAACTTACATGTGAAATTGGTATAACTATTGCATTGGGATTTGCATGTGCATTGTCATTTCAAACTGCAGTTTCAAGGGTGCTGTTTAGCATGTCGAGAGATGGACTTATGCCAAAAGCTTTTTCAAAGGTTCATCCTAAATTGAAAACACCATATGTTGCGACAATTTTTGTAGCTGTAATTGCTATAATAGTATGCAGCATATTTAGCAATGCGATTGATGTATTGTCATGCCTGGTTAATTTTGGTGCTTTAACTTCATTTGCTATACTTCATATAGCAGTTATTAATTATTTTGTATTTAAAACTAAAAAATATAATTTCTTTCAACATATTGTATTACCCACCATTGGGCTTATTATAGTGGTATACATCTGGATACATCTTGCCAGCATGTCGAAAATCATAGGGTTAGCTTGGCTGGCTATAGGGGTTGTATATTACCTTGTGCTGACATTTATATTAAAAAGGGATACTCGTAAAATGAGAGTTTAAATGATATTATAATAGTATTAGATAAAATTGATTCAATTATTCAAAGGCAGAAGAAGCCATATATATGTTATGAATGAGATTTTATTGAGGAGATGGATTAAGTGATAAAAATAGATACCGAAAAATGTATAGGATGTGGTCAATGTGCCAGGGACTGTTTTCCCATGTGTATAGAAATGGATGGAAATACGGCAAAACTCAATGACAATTACTGTATTAAATGCGGTCACTGCATTGCTGTCTGTCCGAAGGGAGCCATATCCATAGACGAGTACAATATGAGAGATGTAAAAAAGTATGATGAGAAAAACTTTTCAGTAGATCCGGACAATCTGTTGAATTTTATAAAATTTAGGAGGAGCATAAGACAGTTTAAAGATAAGAAAATCGAACAGGAGAAGATTGACAAGGTAATAGAAGCTGGAAGATTTACTGAGACAGGAAGCAACGCACAGGATGTATCCTACATAGTTGTAAGGGACAATCTAAAGCAGTTAAAAGATCTTACCTTTGAAAATATGGAAAGGATCGCTCACAGTGTCCTTGAAAGTAGAACCGCTGAGGCTAGGTTGTATAGAAGGTATGCAAAAATATGGATAAAAATGTGCAGGGACTATAGACAGAATTCCAGAAATGACAGGATATTTTTTAATGCACCGGCGGTCGTGGTCGTCACAGCTTTGTCTGCGGTAGATGCTGCATTGGCATCGTCAAATATGGAGCTTGTTGCCGATACACTAGGACTTGGTGTTCTTTTTAGCGGTTTCTTCGTAAGGGCGGCAAATGAAAGTCAGGATATTATTGATTTTCTTCAGGTCAAAAAAAGGAAAAAAATTATGACCTGTATGATGATGGGATATCCTGATGTAAGATATTTTAGAACAGTTCCGCGGAAACAGGCAGATGTAATCTGGAAGTAGTAGAATTTACAGTATTATATTTATAGTTGTGCCTTTTCCCAGGGCACTTTCTATATTTATACTCCCGTCCTGTGCATCTATTATCTGCTTGGATATTGCCATGCCGAGGCCTGAACCTTCAATTGAAGAGCTGGTGTTTGTTCCCCTGTAATACCTTTCAAAAATGTATTTTAGATCTTTTTCAGATATACCTCTGCCATTATCTTTTATTGTAATGTGGATCCTATTTTTTTTATAAATTGAAATGTCAATTTGCACGCTGTCCTTGTTGTGAATTATGGCATTTAAAATTAAATTGCCCAGAGCCCTTTTTAAAAATTTTTTATCTACGAAAGCTTTTATATTTTCATCTTCAGGATAGAAATTCACATTTTTATTGGAGTAAAGCGGATTGTTTAAAATTTCTATGATTGTATCCTGCAGTAGCAGGGTTATGTTTGTCTCTTCTTTTTTTAAAGGTACAGCTTTGTTTTTCAATTTGTAAGTTAAGTTCAAGTCTTCGATTAATGACTGTATATAGGAGGATTTGTTGTATATTATCTCGGAATACTGCTGAATTTCCTCTTTGGAAAAAGCGTAGTCCGGATCTTTCATTATTTCGGCATAGCCCTTTATGGAGGATAGTGGAGTTTTCAGGTCATGGGATATGGAGGAAATCCAGGTAGCTCTCATCTTCTCGAGTTCTTCTCTTCTTTTCCTGTTTTCCCCGAGAGTTTTGCCCAGATTGTTTAAGTTTGAAAAAACGCCTTTATAGACACCTTTTTCCTGGTAATTTGTTTCATAAGCGCCCTTTGAAAGCTCATCTATGCCGTTGATTATATTTTGAAGTGGTTTTCCCATCCTCTTTCCAAATACAAAATAGGAGATAATTATTGCCACCAGTATATCCATGCCCAGCAGCAGCAGAACTCCGTTCCAGAAAAAACTTCTCAGTGAAGAAGGATTGAAGACAAGGGTGTGTTTTGCCACTCTGTTTAGAGGAAAACCTATTATATAGGAAAAGCTCCTGCCGCCGTATTTCTTTTCACCTATAAATATGGAAGAATTGGCTGTGTCATATTTATAGATATGGGCGAATTTTATGGGAATATATTTAACGGGAACTGCAGCGGGCTTTTTAAAAGAATACATCTCCCTGAAGTTTTCATCTACTATTTGAATCCAGGCACTATTTTTTTTAATTTGCCTTATACCTTCCTCTTTTACAAAGGGCATTCCATTTTTAAAGGCCACATATTTGGAAAAATTCAATGTGAATTTTTCCGGGGTGGGGGCAGTAAAGTTTTTCTTGGTATATAAAATTAGCTGATTCCAGAAAAGCAGATTTATGAATAATTCAATTATAATTATAAATACCAATGTCACGAGAAATCTTGTAGTAATATTCCAATTGGTTTTGATCTTATTCCTGATTTTCATATTAAGCTACCTCTTCGTTGAATTTTCAGCTTATAACCCAGGCCCTTGACTGTAATTATGTATTTTGGACTGGAAGGATTGTCTTCTAATTTTTGCCTCAGTTTTCTTATATGAACCATAATTGTGTTGTCATATCCCTCATAGCTGTCTTTCCAGACTTCACTGCATATCATTTGTTTGGTCAGAATTTGGTTGGCATTTTGAGCCATATAACACAGCAGGTGATATTCCTTGGGGGTGAGAGTTATAATTTTATCTGCCTTTGACACTTCGCCGCCTGCAGGGTCAATCACTATATCTCCAAAACTTATTTTTTCCTTTTTCATTGACATTTCATTTTTGATATATACGTTTCTTCGTAAATGTGCCTTGATCCTGAAGGCCACCTCTTTGGGGCTGAAAGGTTTGGTCACATAATCGTCCGCACCAAGTCCCAGGGCAAGTATTTTGTCTACATCTTCAGATTTTGCAGACAGGAAGATAATTGGTACAAAAGAAAAATTCCTTATATTTCTGCACACCTCAAATCCGTCCATATCCGGCATCATTATGTCCAGGACTACTATGTCAGGTTTTTCGTTTCTGCATATTTTTATACCCTCTGATCCATTTTTCCCTTTGAATATTCTCCTGAACCCCTCTTTTCTGAGAACTGTTTCCATAAGCTTTAAAAGCTCGATTTCATCATCTATTAAAAGTACCTTTCTATCTAAAATTTGATCCTGCATTTTTACCTCCAATGGTCAAAAATATATATATTTTAATTATAGCATCATTTAAGCATTCTTCCCCTAAGATACAAAATTTTAATGTTCTGTTAAGGTTTGAATCATTGACATGGATATTGGAGTATAATATAATTTAATGGACAAATAAATGATCATGTGACTGGCGGAAATGGAGTTTACCATGGGAAGCATGATTGAATAGAAGTTGTATCGACCGCCTGGGTAATTAATAATTTACCCGGGTTTTTTTGTGTTCAAATTTGGAAGGGAGTAATGCAGATGAAAAATAATGAAATTATATTAAAGTATGGTTGTAATCCACATCAGAAACCTGCCAGGGTTTATATGAAAAAAGGAGAACTTCCATTTAGAATTATAAATGGCAAGCCTGGATATATAAATCTCATGGATGCACTTAATTCATGGCAGCTTGTTAAGGAATTGAAAAATACTACAGGTCTTGCAAGTGCGGCCTCTTTTAAACATGTAAGTCCTGCCGGTGCTGCAGTTGCAGTGCCGCTTGATGACATACTGAAGAAGGTATATGGTGTTGAGAATGAGGAGCTTGCATATTGCAGGGCGAGAGGTGCCGGTAGAATGTCTTCTTATGGAGATTTTGCGGCTTTAAGTGATGAAGTTGATTTATCTACGGCTAAAGTATTAAAAAGTACCGTTTCTGATGGAATAATTGCGCCGTCCTATAGTAAGGAGGCTCTTGAGGTTTTAAAGAAGAAAAAGAGGGGGAATTATTGCATAATTCAAATTGACAAAGATTATGAGCCCTGTGAAATGGAAAAAAGAAAAATATTTGGAGTAACCTTTGAGCAGAAAAGGAATGACGCAATTATAACAGATGAACTTTTGAAAAATATAGTAACAAAAAGGAAAGATCTCACTCAGAATGCAAAGAGAGATCTTTTAATATCAATGATTACACTTAAGTATACTCAGTCCAATTCTGTATGTTTTGTACTTGATGGACAGGTGATTGGAGTTGGTGCAGGACAGCAGTCAAGAATTCACTGCACAAGACTTGCCGGATCAAAAGCAGATATATAGTTTTTAAGACAGCATCCTTCAGTCTTATCACTTCCATTTAGAAAGGGGCTTAAAAAAGCTGAGAAAGATAATGCAATAGATCAGTATCTTCGTAATGATGTAACGGAAGAGGGGACACGACACTGGAAAGATGTATTTACTGAAGTTCCGGGAAAGCTTACGGAAGAGGAGAAGAAAAATTGGATTTCAAAACTTAAGGGAGTTTCTCTAGGCTCTGATGCATTTTTCCCATTTAGGGATAACATAGACAGGGCGTCTAAAAGCGGGGTTGAGTACATTGTTGAGCCAGGCGGTTCCATAAGAGATGATGCTGTGATAGAAGCCTGCAATGATTATAATATTATAATGGCCTTTTCAGATTTAAGGCTGTTTCACCATTAGAAGAAAATAGAAAGATACATTTCAAAAATATAAAAAATATGATAAAATTTTAAGCCTTTTATGATAGAGCCTATTTTCATAGAAGGCTTTTTTATTTATATGATGAAATTTAAGGTTCCATTAAGGTTGCGGTAAATAGGATTTAAACTGGAGGGTCTATCATATGACTTAAGCTGATTCAAGGAGGAAATTGTATGGAGAAAAATATTGTAGAAACTGTAAATTTAGCAAAAAGTTTTAAAAACTTCAATGCAGTAAAGGGAATAAATTTATCTGTAAAAAAAGGAAGAGTATATGGATTCCTTGGCCCAAACGGGGCGGGAAAATCTACAACTATAAGGATGCTTCTGGGTCTTATAAAACCCACAAGTGGACAAGTCCGTGTGTTTGGCAAAGATTTTCAGAAAAACAGGATGGATATTTTGAGGAGAGTTGGATCCCTGGTGGAAGCGCCATCTTATTACGGGAATCTGACAGCTTATGAAAATCTGAGGGTATCGGCGGAACTTCTGGAACTTGACTATAAATATATTGATGAAGTTCTGGAAGTTGTAAAACTAACAGAGTGGAAAGATAGACGGGCTAGTAAGTTTTCACTCGGCATGAAACAGAGACTTGGAATTGCCCAGGCTCTAATATCAAAACCGGAACTTCTTATATTGGATGAACCAACCAACGGGCTTGATCCCTCTGGAATTCATGAGATAAGAGGTCTTGTTAAAAAACTTCCCAAACTCTACAACATGACAGTCATCATATCCAGCCACAATCTGAGTGAAATTGAACTTGTAGCAGATGATATAGGAATTATAAACAGGGGAAATATGCTGTTTCAGGGAACTCTTGAAGAGCTTCATTCAAAAAGCAAGGGGCAGATCTGTATAGGGGCCAGAGATCCTAAAAAACTTAAAAATACATTGGACAGCTGCGGATACGAGTACAGGACAGAAGGAAAAGATGTTTTATTAAAGCCCCGGGGAGAGGAGCCGGAGGAGATTTTAAGACAGCTGGTATTGAAGGACAATAGAGTATTTAAATTTGTAGAAGTGCAAAAATCTCTTGAAGAAATATTTCTTGATCTTACTGGAGGGGGAGAAAATATATGACATTTACTTCAATTTTAAAATCCGAACTCATGAAGTACAAGAGGTCAATACTTTGGAAGGGTGTATTTTTTATTCCAGTTCTTTCCTTTATACTTTTAAGTATGGATTTACACATGAGATACAGTTTTTTAATGACAGATGAGCATATAAAATCCCTGTCCAAGTTTGGAATTTACGACAGAGTAGGTGCTCTTATCTATGAGAGCCATGCCGCTACCCTGTGGTTTGTCCTACTGAATTTATCAATTGTTGTAGTGGCGGTTATTGTAAATTACATGGAATACAGCGAAAAAACATGGAAGCAGCTTATGGCAAGACCGGTTGAAAGAAGTAAAGTTTATTTGTCAAAGTGGATTGTAGTGCTTGCAGCTGCATTTATCCTGGTGATTTTAAACGGTATGTTTCTGATAATCATAAAAAATTTGTTCCATGTCCAGGGCAGTTACAACTTGATTTTAAGATATATAGGATTTGAATTGTGTACAATTTTGGGAGTGGTGAGTTTTCAGGAGTTTATAAGCTGTTATATGGAAAATTCGCTGGCAGCTGCAGCTGTAGGTTTTGCAGGAAGTATAGGGGCCTATATGCTTGCACAGAGTAAGCTCCTTTCGTATTTGGTTCCCTATGCAAATGTATTGATGGCAATGCCGGTTGGAGATGGCAGTGATGCATGTAAGGCAGCTTTTTTTGGTATAGTTTCCGGAATACTGTGGCTTGTGATAGGTATACTTGAATTCAATAGAAGGGATATAAAGTAGGTGGTGAATAATATGAAAAGTATATATAAAGTGGAATTATTAAAGTTGAAGCACTCTAAAATATTGAACATAGTTATGTTTGTTCCACTTTTCTTTGTAATATTGGGTCTTACGAATTTTCTTAGGTATAGAGAACTTTTTACATCAAAAGGACAAAATGTATGGAATCAAGTATATATTCAAAGCTCGCTGTTTTATGGCTTGTTTATTATAGCATTGTTTATTACTATAGTTGTAGCTATTCTGGTGAGAATAGAAAACAGCGAGGATAATTTTAAGTGGATGCTGACTTTGCCTGTGGAAAGGGGGCAGCTTTATAGGGCGAAGCTTCTTGTGGCCTGTGGCATAGTGTTTTTAAATCTTGTACTGTTTATGCTTCTTACAATTCTGGCCGGATTGATTGTGGCACCGCAGAATCAAAGTATGCCTGAAGAGTTCATATATGCTCCACTGCTTTGTATTATAGCTTCATTGCCTGTTATAGCAGTTCAATATTATCTGAGTATGAAATTTGAAAATATTGCTGTGCCTCTTGGAATTGGACTTGTATTTTCTCTCCCTGCGGTTTTGATTGACAATACCGGATACTGGATGTTTTTCCCATGGGATTATCCGGGCAGGGTATTGGTAGGTGCAGCAAATGAAAGTTTTAATTTTCCTCCTTATATGTATGCGGTATCTGTTATTTTGTTTATAGTATTTACACTTGTGGGAGAAAAAGAATTTAAAAAAAGAGATATTTGAAAAAAAGGGTCCAGCTGCCGTAAAGCAGTGACCCTTTTTTTATTTAAGTCTGATTTTGACAGTAAGTAAAGCTTTTCTAGACACTGTGATAACGATTAAGTTAATATATAATTTTAAATATAAATTAATCTATAGGGATAATATCAAGTGATTAAATATTTTAAAGTCAGTAAATTTTAAATAAGGGGAGTAAAAATTATGGATTACTATTTAGGCATAGATATTGGTGCCTCTAGTGGAAGACATATTTTAGGCCATATGGAAAACGGCAAATTAAAAATTGAGGAAATTTATAGATTTGAAAATGGAATAAGTAAAATAAACGACGAGTACTGTTGGAATATTGAAAAATTATTCAACGAAGTCAAGAGGGGTATAAAAAAATGCAGAGAGATAGGTAAAATTCCTAAAACCATAGGAATAGATACATGGGGAGTTGATTTTGTACTTCTTGATGAAAAGGATAAACTAATAGGAAATGCAGTATCCTATAGAGATGACAGAACTGAAGGAATTATGGAGAAAGCATTTGAAAAGATGCCAAAGGATATACTCTATCTGCATACGGGAATTCAATTTCAAAGATTTAATACTCTCTACCAGCTCCTGGCTGTAAAGGAAAAACATAATGATTATCTAGACAGGACAAGAACATTTTTAATGATACCTGATTACTTGAATTTTTTATTAACTGGAAAAAAGACGGCAGAATACACCAATGCCTCAACCACACAGCTTGTAAATTCTTTTGATAAAACCTGGGATAGCAATATTTTAGATACTTTTGGAATAGATAAAGATATTTTTCAAAAGATAAGACTGCCTAAGACAAGGTTAGGTAGGTTGAAGTCCGAACTTGCTGATGAATTTGGCTTTGATGCAGATGTTATCCTGGTTGCATCTCATGATACTGGGTCTGCTTTTATTGCTTCAGTCTGCAATGATGATGAAAGTATATTTTTGAGCTCTGGAACATGGTCACTTATTGGTGTAGAAAACAGTTTTCCGATATGTGTACCCCAGGCTATGAACTACAATTTTACTAATGAAGGCGGTATAGATTATAGATATAGATTTCTAAAAAATATAATGGGACTTTGGATTATACAGGAAGTGAGAAAAAATTTAAACAATAGATACAGTTTTGAGGAAATAGCAAATATGGCTGGAGAACATATGAATTTCAAGTCAATAATCAATGTGGACGATGACAGATTTTTGAAACCGCAGAATATGATTCAGGAGATAAAGAAGTACTGCAGTGAAACGTCACAGGATATTCCACAAAATTTGGGGGAGATTGCATTTTGTGTTTTCAATAGCCTTGCTCGCAGTTACAAAGCTTCGGTAGAGTCTCTTGAGGAAATATTTGAAAAAAAATTTAAAAAAATAAATATTTTTGGTGGCGGATGTAAAAATGAATTTTTAAATGAACTGGTAGCGAAAGTTACCGGGAAAACTGTAATTGCCGGACCTTCAGAAGCAACGGCCATAGGAAATATTTCAGCACAGCTTCTAAGTACTGGAGTATGTAAAGGTATAAGCGAGGTGAGAAAGCTAATAAGAAAATCTTTTAATATCAGAAAATATTTAGGCTAGTAAAATAAAAATGGAAAAGTGAGGTAAATTAGATGAATGTTGAAGAAAAATATAAAGCGGCGAAACAGGAATATGAAAAGTGGGGAATAGACGTTGACGATATTTTGGAAAAATTGAAAAAGATCAAGATATCCATAAATTGCTGGCAGGGTGATGATATTACAGGGTTTGAAGTGAACCCACGAAAACTGTCAGGAGGGATTGCCGCCACAGGGAATTATCCTGGTAAAGCGAGAAACCCGGAAGAATTAAGAAAAGATTTGAGTGAAGCAATGAACCTTATTCCTGGAAAACATAAGGTTAATCTTCATGCAATATATGCTGAAACTGGTGGAAAATTTGTAGATAGAGATGAAATAAAGCCTGAGTATTTTGAAAACTGGGTGTCCTGGGCAAAGAAAAATGGCCTGGGTTTAGATTTCAACCCGACTATATTTTCTCATGAAAAGGCTGATGATGGTCTTACACTTTCTCATCCAAACAAGGAAATTCGTGATTTTTGGATAAGACACTGTATCATTTCAAGAAAAATTGGAGAATATTTTGGAAAAGAACTTGGTCAAACCTGTTTGACAAATATCTGGATACCAGACGGATACAAGGACATTCCAAGTGATAGGCTAGGGCCAAGAAGACGGCTCAAAGATTCTCTGGAGAAGATATTCCAGGTAAAGACAGATAAAAGGTATAATTTGGATTCTGTGGAGTCAAAGGTATTTGGAATAGGAGCTGAATCCTATACTGTAGGTTCCAGTGAATTTTATTTGAATTTTGCAGCAAAAAATGATGTGCTGTGCTTGATGGATACAGGGCATTATCATCCTACGGAAAAAGTTTCAGACAAAATTTCATCAATGCTTCTATTTTACGATAAAATTGCCCTGCATGTAAGCAGACCGGTTCATTGGGACAGTGATCATGTTATAGTTTTTGATGATGAACTTAAGGAGATTGCAAAGGAGATAGTAAGAGATAATGCACTTGACAGGGTGATAATAGGACTTGATTTTTTCGATGCAAGTATCAATAGAATAGCTGCATGGGTTATAGGAACGAGAAATATGATAAAAGCACTTTTGTATGCGATGCTTCTGCCGAATGGAAAGTTAAAAAAACTCCAGGATGAAGAAAATTATACTGACAGACTTGCCCTGATGGAAGAATTCAAGACATATCCTTTTGGCGCTATATGGGATTATTATTGCAAAATAAATGATGTCCCTATAAAAGAATCATGGCTTGATGAAATAAAGAGGTATGAAAAAGAAGAATTAGCAAAGAGAGAGTAGGGATAAAATTGAAAGTTGAAGATTCAAAATTTGTAAAAGATTTTATAAAACTCACTTATGATGCTTGGCTTAAAGGCTGGCACGAGCGTAATGGTGGAAATTTGAGCTATAGAATATCAGAAGATGAAATAAAGGGCGTAGAGGAGGAATTAGATCAAAATTCGGAGTTTATATCTATAGGTGTATCTGTTCCCAATTTAGCCAATGAGTATTTTCTGGTAACTGGCAGTGGAAAATATATGAGAAATGTAAAGCTTGCTCCCAAAGCTAATATAGGTATAGTCAAAATAGATGGAAATGGAGAAAATTATAAAAAAGTGTGGGGACTTTTAAATGGTGCAAATCCCACCAGTGAGTTTCCATCACATCTCATGAGTCATTCTGTTAAAAAAGAAATTACAGACGGTAGAAATAGGGTCATATACCACGCGCATGCTACTAACCTGATTGCACTTACTTTTGTATTGCCGCTTGACAGCAGAGTATTTACAAGGGAACTTTGGGAGATGGCCACTGAATGCCCTGTGATATTTCCCTCAGGAATTGGGGTTGTACCTTGGATGGTACCGGGAGGTACGGCAATTGCAAAGGAAACCAGTAAACTTATGAGGGAATTCGATGTAGTAGTATGGGCTCATCATGGAGTTTTTGCTGCAGGTGAAACCTTAGATAGCGCATTTGGTCTTATGGATACAGTTGAGAAATCAGCTGAAATTCTTGTAAAGGTATTGTCTATGGGAGGAAAAAGGCAGACTATAACTGCAAGTGATTTTAGAGATCTTGCCGGAGCTTTCCATGTTACTTTACCTGAAAAATTTTTATATGAAAAATAAATTACTTAAAATGTTATTTTGCATTCTGTATTCTATATACCCTGGGTTATGGATGCGGAATGCAGAAATATTTATTATATTTTATGTGAAATAGGAGGTATATGTAAGTGATTAGAAAGGGAACCATAATGAAATTATATAAAGGATTTGAAGATGAATATCAAAGAAGACATAGCCAGATTTGGCCTGAAATGGTTGACATGCTGCACGAATATGGAGCAAGAAATTATTCCATATTTCTGGATAAAAAAACAGATACTTTGTTTGGGTATATTGAAATAGAAGATGAAGAAAAGTGGAACAGGAGTGCAGAGACAAAAATCTGTAGAAAATGGTGGAATTATATGAAGGACATAATGGAAACGAATCCAGACAATAGTCCTGTATCAGTGGATTTAAAAGAAGTATTTCATATGGATTAATAATGGTAATTGGGAGGAATTTAGATGTCCGGTAAAGAAACTAATTTTAAAGAAACATTAACTGTTTCCATGTCTAATTTTTTGGATGCGGGCGCAATAGTGGCAGGCGCAAGCGGACTGACATTGTGGATGAATTTCCTGCATTTGAATGATATGTCTCTAGGACTTCTTGGAGCAGTTAGTGCCAATGGGTTTGGAGCAGCACTTGGAGCACTGATAGGTGGTCCTTTGGCTGACAAATATGGAAGAAAATTTATCTATAGGTATGATCTGCTGTTTTATATGCTTGGTGTTGCTTTGATAGCTCTATCGGCCAATTTTCCTATGCTTTTGATAGGCTATATTATAACGGGAATGGCAGTAGGTGCGGTGGTTCCGGCTTCATGGAGTTATTTGGGGGAACAGGCTCCCGCTGGAAAGCGCTGTGCAAATATTGGATGGGGCCAATTTTCTTGGTCGTTTGCACCTATGACAATATTTATCATGTCTATTTTTTTAAACAGACTTGGGCTTCTGGGCAACAGGATTATGTTTGGGATGTTGTTTGTTGTGGCATTGATCACATGGATTTTACAGCAGCAAATTGAAGAATCTAAAATCTGGAAAGAAGAAAAACAGAGAGAGAAATCAAAGGATTTTGTGAAATCTCCTACTAGTGAAATATTTACAATTAAAGCAAACAGGCAAGCTTTTGTTTTATGTGCGGGAACTTATACTCTGTGGAATTTGGTTGCAGGACTTCAGGGATATTTTCTACCTTATATTTTTACCAGAATAGGCAACTTGAATAATTTACAATCCAATGGTTTAAATGCGTTTATTTGGTTTATGATAGTTGTATCCACTTATTTTGTATTTATAAGGAAAGGAGATATTTGGAATAGAAAAGTAGTGTTTTCGGTAGGATGTGTTATGGAAGTTATAGCGTGGATTATCCTTGTTTTTGCTCCTATGAAATGGACTTCACTTGTAATTTTTGATATATTGTGGGGAATCTCTGCAGGATTCAGCGCGCAATGCTTCTTTGCACTGTGGAGTGTGGAACTGTTTAAGACAGAATATAGAGCCAAGGCACAGGGAATTATATTTTTTTTGGTACGTGGTGGAGTTGGGGTAATTTCTTTGGTTTTCCCGACTATGTTGACGGCCTTTGGTTTTCAGAGAACAGGTCTTCTCTTAATTGCAGTTTTGGCTATTCAGCTGATTATTGGGTTGGTATATACGCCTGAAACCAGAGGAATGAGTGTTTATGAAATAGAGGAAAAAAGATATGGAAATAATTATTAAATAAAAGATAGATTGTGTTTTAATCCTACTCAATGTAAAATATATACGGGAGAGCTGTAAGGGGCATTGGTCTAGTAATACCAGGCCCCAATCTGTCACTGCAGATTGCTTGGACCATAAAAATAAATTATAAAAGGTGATATATGTGGACATTGGAGATTTGGATAAAAAACTCAGAGAAATGAGCCCCAGTGAAAAAAAGTTGAGGAAATTGTCAAAATATAAGAAAGATAAAAATTATAGCAAGAGACTTGAGGGCTATTTTTCAAATGAAACCGGGGATAACAGCTGGGTGATAAACAACTCTAAGCTCATGAAGAAATCTGAGGATATCTCTATTCATAAGCATGACCGGTTTACTAGGTTTGATAAGCACAAGCATGACTATCTTGAATTGGTGTTTGTTTATTCTGGGAGCATAAGGCAGATTGTTGATGATAAATCTATTGAAATGAAAAAAGGTGAAATTCTGATTATGGATATGAATGTAGAGCACAGCATTGAAGAATCAGGAGAAAATGATATAGCTATAAATGTATTGATAAAAAAAGAATTTTTCGACTGGGTATTTATGAATCAGATTGCAGACAATGATTTAATGTCAAATTTTATTGTCAAATCATTGTATGAAAAGGATAAATTTAAGCGCTTTTTATATTTTAAGACTTCAGACAATAAAAAAGTATGGGATTTTATGATCAACATATTGATGGAATATTACGATAATAAAACTGGTATGAAAACCGCCATAAGGGCATACATGATACTGTTGTTCAATGAATTATTGAGAGACTATAACAGATATTTGCCTAATAACATAATTTATAAAATAGATTCAAGTGCAACGGTAGAAATTATGAAGTATATAGGAAACGATTATAGGAACATAGTGCTTAAGGATTTAGCCGAGCATTTTAATTATAGTACCGACTATATGGGTAAATTGGTTAAAAAGATTACAGGGAAAACGTTTAATGAACTTCGTAGGGATATAAGAATGCGGCGTGCCAAGTATTTGCTTAAAAATTCAAATATGTCTATATCCGATGTTATTTCAAGGGTTGGATATTCCAATTTAAGCTATTTTTATAAGCAGTTTAGAGAGGATACAGGTATTACTCCAGATGAATATAGAAAAATTTAAATCCATGGCTTTTACTTTTGAATTTGTTGAAAATTATCTTTAAGTATAGTAATATGTTAATATAAAAAGGCTGTAAATGTTTACTCGAGCTGGTATATTGACGGGTGAAATATGTGGATGCGGCTTCTAAAATTCAAAAGGGAATAGAAATGTAAAAGTGAATCTACTGACATATTGGCATATATGAAGCTAATAGAAATCAACCTAAAAATTTAAAGCAGAATCTTAAATTTTCACAGTTGAGGGTAGAGGAGAATTATAAAATGTGTAGGATACTACTTGCTGATGATGAATATTTGGAGATAGAAGTTTTAAAATCTATTATAAGTAAAGAGATGGGAGAAAATAGCGTTGTTGGTGAAGCACGTAATGGTAAACAGGTTATTGAAATGAATGAGACTTTAAACCCTGACATAATATTTATGGATATAAAGATGCCTGTAATGAATGGACTTGAAGTTGCACAGATGATAAAAGAGAAGGACAAGAATAAGCCAATTGTTCTTATAAGTGCCTATGGTGATTTTGAGTATACCCAAAAAGCTATAAGGGTAAAAGTTGATGACTATTTGCTAAAACCTGTAAGACCTGAAAAGATAATTCAGCTGCTTAGAAAGTTTATAAGTAGTGATAAGAAGTATTTTGCCTGTAAGTATAAGTTTAAACTTTTGGAGAATATTAAGGAGTTTAGATATAGGCAGGCAAAGATAATGCTGCTTAAAATAATAAAATGCATTGAATATTTTAGTATGGACGATGTCAATGGATACTGTATCAAGTTGGCAAGACAGATGACAAATTTAGCAGGTGAAATGTTTGGGGATGTTTATTTTAGGAGAGCTCCCATCTGTGATTTTAAAACATTTATAAACATAGAGGATATCAAAAATTATTTGATGGGTATACTGGATGGGATATTTGATATAATAATTGACAACAAATTTTTTTTGTACGGAAATGAAATGAAGTTTGTATTGAATTTTGTAGAAAAGAACTTTAAAAGTAACATTACATTAAAAGATGCTGCTGCCTATGTAAATTTGAGCGTAAGTTATCTGAGCAAATTGTTCAAAAAAAGTATAGGTATGAATTTCAATGAATATCTTACCAGCCGCAGGATAGAAGAAGCAAAAATTATTTTAAGTGATAGAAGGGTAAGTATAAACAATTTGGCATTTAACGTAGGGTATAATGAACCCAATTATTTTTGCAGGGTCTTTAAAAGAAAAGAGGGAATAACGCCTTCTGAATACAGAAAAAAATTAAATAAAAAATAAAATTAAATGACATGGGATTCTGAATATTTTGGAAGCCCATGTCATTTTTTGCAATATCAATATAGTCATAGGATAAAAATTTATCTAAAGAGGACAAAAAAATATTAAAAGAAATATAGTTGTACTGATATGATAATAAGTGTAGTGAAATTTAATTTATCTGTATATTCAGATGGGAGGAAAAAGTAATGGATGCTTTAAATAGGGGGTTTAGCAAACCAACAAAGAGAGTAGAAATGCTGAAGGAACAAATACTGTCATCAGTTCCTTGTATTGAAGTGGAAAGAGCTGTTTTGGTTACTCAGTCTTACAAAGAAACTGAAGGTGAACCAATAATAATTCGAAGAGCTAAGGCACTGGAGAAAATCTTAAATGAAATTCCCATAGTTATTAGAAAAGGTGAACTTATAGTTGGAAGTATAACTAAGAATCCAAGATCATCTCAGATTTATCCGGAATTTTCAAACAAGTGGTTGAAAGACGAATTTGACACTCTTGGAAAAAGGAAAGGTGATTCATTTCAAATTTCGGAAGAAGTAAAGTCTAAATTGACAGATATATTTGAATATTGGGATGGTAAGACCACCAATGAACTGGCTACTTCTTATATGCCTGAAGAAACTATTGATGCTATGAATGCAAATGTATTCACCGTTGGAAATTATTATTTCAACGGGATAGGACATGTTTCCGTGGATTATGGTAAGATATTAGCCAATGGTTTTAACGGTGTCATAGAGGAAGTGAAGACAGCTGCTGAGAATGCAGATAAAAACGATCCTGATTATTTGAAGAAAAGGGAATTTTGGAAAGCTGTTATCATTTCCTGTAGAGCTGTGATAAATTATGCCGAAAGGTATTCAGAACTTGCTCAAAGATTAGCGGATGGATGTCAGGATTCCGTTAGAAAAAATGAATTATTGAATATTGCAAAAATATGCAAGAAGGTTCCGGCAGATGGTGCAAGTACATTTTATGAGGCATGTCAGTCATTTTGGTTTGTAGATGAAATAATAAATATAGAATCCAATGGTCACTCAGTTTCTCCAGGACGTTTTGATCAGTATATGTATCCTTATTATAAAAATGATGTAGCAGTTACAAAACAAAATGCCCAGGAGCTGATAGATTGTCTGTGGGTTAAATTGAGTGATATAAATAAAGTCCGTGATAAAGTTTCCACAGAAGCATTTGGCGGATATCCCATGTTTCAAAATCTTATTGTAGGAGGTCAGACTCCAGAAGGTGAAGATGCCACTAATGAAATATCCTATATGGCTATAGAAGCTACTGCTGAGGTAAGACTTACTTCACCTTCGTTTTCGGTTAGGATATGGTCAAAAACTCCAGATGAATTTTTGCTCAGAGCTTGTGAATTGAGCAGAGAGGGACTTGGCATGCCGGCTTATTATAATGACGAAGTTATTGTGCCTGCCCTGGTAAATAGAGGATTGACATTGGAAGATGCCAGAGATTATGGAATAATAGGCTGTGTTGAACCGCAAAAGGGCGGCAAGACAGATGGATGGCATGATGCGGCATTTTTCAATTTGGCAAGAGTACTTGAACTAACCATAAACAACGGCAGAGACAACATGAACGGTGGAAAACAACTGGGACCAAAAACAGGAGAATTTGTATCTTTTAGAAATTTTAAGGAATTTATGGAAGCTTTTAAGAAACAGATGAAGTATCTTGTACACCAATTAGTTAATGCAGATAATTGCGTAGATCTTGCCCATGCGGAAAGAGCACCTCTTCCATATTTGTCCTGTATGGTTGATGATTGCATAGCAAGAGGAAAGTCTGTACAAGAAGGGGGAGCACATTATAATTTCACAGGGCCTCAGGGAGTTGGAACTGCGAATATAGGTGATTCACTGGAAGTTATCAAAAAGGCGGTTTTTGAGGACAGGGCTGTTACGCTTGCACAGTTGAAAGAGGCACTTGATGCGAATTTTGAGGGTAAAGGTACTTGCAGTATTAATAGTAGTAATAATGTAGATGACGAAAATTCGGAATATGATCTGGTTATGTCTATAGTAAACAGGGTTTTGTATGAGAGAGGCCAAATTTCAAAAGAACAATTGGAAGATAAGTTGCAAAATACTGATAAATCTCCAGTTGCTAGTAAAGACAAAATGGAAGATCTCAGACAGATGCTCATGCACAGAGTGCCTAAATTTGGGAATGATATAGATGAAGTTGACGAATTGGCAAGGCAGGGAGCACGTATATATTGCAAAGAAGTGGAAAAATATACAAACCCAAGAGGAGGAAAGTTCCAGGCAGGGCTTTATCCTGCATCCATAAATGTATTTATGGGGACTCATGTAGGAGCAACTCCTGACGGAAGAAAGGCACGTGAACCACTTGCAGATGGTGTATCTCCAGTTAGGGGAATGGATACAAACGGTCCAACTGCAGCTGTAAATTCTGTAGCAAAGCTTGATCATTTTATAGCATCGAATGGGACTCTTCTTAATCAGAAATTTAATCCTAATTCTCTTAAAGGGGATACGGGATTGAAGAACCTGGCATCTCTTATAAGAAGCTATTTTGACCAAAAGGGAATGCATGTACAATTTAATGTAGTGGACAGGCAAACACTTGTAAATGCAAAGAAACATCCGGAACAGTATAGAGATTTGGTAATACGTGTAGCCGGATACAGTGCTCAATTTATATCCCTTGATCCTGCAGTACAGGATGATATTATCGAAAGAACTGAGCAGAGTTTCTAAAATTTAAAAATATAGATATTTACAGAAGGCTGTACTCTGAAACAAGGTGGTAGATAGAATGAAAAATGTGATCAATTATGGTGAAAAGGGAATAGTTTTCAATATACAAAGATTTTCTGTAAATGATGGACCAGGAATAAGAACCATAGTATTTTTAAAAGGATGTCCTTTACGCTGTAAATGGTGCAGCAATCCGGAATCCCAGTCCTATAGTAGAGAATTGATGTTTAACTCCAAAAATTGTATTGGATGCGGCAAGTGTAAGAGAGTATGCAAACGTGGTGCTATTGATTATAGTTCACCTTATAGGGTTGACAGGAATAAGTGCGTGAATTGTGGTAATTGTGCGAAAGTATGTTATCCGGGGGCACTTGTAATGTCAGGTGAAGAAAAAACAGTTAGGGAAGTAGTTAGTGAATTAAAAAAAGATAGCATTCAGTTTAGAAGATCCGGTGGAGGCGTGACTCTTTCAGGAGGTGATCCACTTACCCAACCTGAATTTTCTCTAGAACTTTTAAAGGCATGTAAAAGTATGGGATGGAGTACGGCTGTGGAAACCGAGGCGTATGTTCCTGCGGATACAATTGAGAGTGTCATACCCTGGGTTGATGTTGTGCTTTTGGATATAAAAAATATTGATACGGATAAGTATTTACGGTATACAGGTGTAAACAACGATATAATATTGAAAAATGTAAAGAGGATATCCGAACTTGGAGTCAGGACTATTACCAGAGTCCCTGTTATTCCAAAGTTTAATGCCGATGAGAAAAGCATAGGTAAGATAGCTGAATTTACGAGATCTCTAGGTACTGTAGATGAGTTACATCTTTTACCATATCATAAACTTGGAGTGAATAAATATAAGTGCCTGGGAAGAAAATATGAATTGGAAAATATGGAAACCCCCGATAGAGAGTATATGGAAAAATTTAAAAAGATAGTGGAAAGTTATGGATTGAAGTGTAATGTTGGAGCTCGTTAACCTAAATAAAAATAAGGAGTGATTATAATGCATGATGCATTGGGAATGATAGAAACAAGAGGGCTGGTAGGAGCAATAGAGGCCGCAGATGCCATGGTAAAGGCAGCAAATGTAGTTCTCATAGGATATGAAAAGATTGGTGCAGGGCTTGTAACTGTAATGGTGAGAGGTGATGTTGGAGCTGTGAAGGCAGCTACTGATGCCGGAGCGGTTTCAGCCAAAAGAGTAGGGGAAGTTGTTTCAATACATGTTATTCCAAGACCTCACGCAGATGTTGAAAAAATACTTCCTAAGATTCCAGAAATTTCAAAATAATTTGATCAGAGGTAGATATAAATGGATGATAAATTAGTAGAAAAGATTTTAAAAGAAGTTAGAAAGGAAATAGAGAAAAATGATACTGGTATGGTACCTTCCAAACCTTCCAGTAAGAATATTAAAAAAGAGGAGGTAAATGCAATGAACACACCATCGCCGATAACTGAATTTGTTGGGACGGCAAACTATGGAGACACAGTGGGACTCGTAATTGCCAATGTAGATAGTATGCTCCATGAAAAAATGGGCATTGACAAAAAATATCGCTCTATAGGAATTATAAGCGACAGGACAGGGGCTGGTCCGCAGATAATGGCTGCGGATGAAGCTGTAAAAGCTACTAATACAGAAATTGTAAGCATTGAACTTCCAAGAGATACCAAAGGTGGAGCAGGTCATGGTGCCTTGATCATATTTGCATCGGAGGATGTATCGGATTCCAGAAGGGCAGTTGAAGTTGCACTTAGAGATACAAACAGGACTTTTGGAGATGTGTATGGATTTGATGCAGGCCACGTGGAACTTCACTACACTGCCAGGGCAAGTTATGCACTTAACAAGGCATTTGGTGCTCCAATAGGAAAATCCTTTGGTATAGTAGTGGGAGCTCCGGCAGGACTTGGAGTTGTAATGGCAGATAAGGCACTTAAGACTGCAAACGTGGATTTGGTAAGTTATGCAAGCCCGGGAAATGGAGGGACTTCATTTACAAATGAGGTTATCATAACTATAACTGGAGATTCAGGGGCTGTAAGACAGTCTGTAATTGCTGCCAGGGAAGTTGGACTGTCCATAGCAAAATCCATGGGACAAAATCCCGTATCCACTACGGGCAAGCCGTATATTTAATATGGAAATTTATNATAACTGGAGATTCAGGGGCTGTAAGACAGTCTGTAATTGCTGCCAGGGAAGTTGGACTGTCCATAGCAAAATCCATGGGACAAAATCCCGTATCCACTACGGGCAAGCCGTATATTTAATATGGAAATTTATTTTTTTAAGGAGTGATTATAATGCATGATGCGTTGGGAATGATAGAAACAAGAGGGCTGGTAGGAGCAATAGAGGCTGCAGATGCCATGGTAAAGGCAGCAAATGTGGTTCTCATAGGATATGAAAAGATTGGTGCAGGGCTTGTAACTGTA
>NZ_JBGFFE010000019.1:0-61753 GCF_041224415.1 Clostridium lapidicellarium
TGAAAGCACTGCTAAGTTTTAGAATACCTAATGAGGAATTGAAACAGAAATTTGTGGAAGAAAATTCAGAATGCAAATTAGTTTTAGAATACCTAATGAGGAATTGAAACAGTGGTAAAAGATGTCCAAATTGCTTCGGAACTCCCGTTTTAGAATACCTAATTAGGAATTGAAACCAGATAAACATTCCAGCTATCATTTTGCAGTTCCCATGTTTTAAAATACCTAGTAAAGAATTGAAGCTGCTTTTTAAATATTTAGAAAAGAGGTAAACTATGGATAGATATATGTATTATGCAGTATTTGAGCCGTGTGAGAAAGGTGGATATTCAATATATTTCCCGGATTTGCCGAGTTGTATAACCGAGGGAGATGATTTGAGCGAGGCTCTTGCAATGGCAAAGGATGCACTAGAACTCCATATGTATTGTATAGAAGAAGATAGTGACGATATTCCCCAACCTACTCCGCCAGAAAAAATTAAAGTTGCTGGAGGTGACTTTGTTGTGCCTATCATAGCAGATATGAAGTTGGTAAGGACACAAATAAGCAATAAAACTGCCAACATTACTGTGACCGTGCCGCAATGGCTGAAGGACCGGGGAGAAGAAAGCGATCTGAACTTTTCTCAGCTTCTGCAGGAGGCAGTAAAACAAAAACTGAACATCGCTGACTAGCTATAATACTTTGTCCTACCTTGGGTGTAATGTCGTAAATCCAAGATTCAAATAATTTACAATCAGGAGTAGAAATATACATGCTAAACTTGCGGCATTCATAATACAATATAAATATATACAAAAAGTTAAAATACCTCTGGAAACCCACCGTATTTAATTGCGTGGGGCCTCAGAGGATCGCATTATGTTATTAGGCTGACAGAGTGAGATGTTTTGATTTATGAAAATTCTTCTAATTTCACATTACTGATGGGATAGTTGTAAGCATTTGGGCCATAGAAGTGCCACCATTCACTTTTGAGGCGTGTAAATCCGTGTTTCATCATAATTCCTGCAAGAAATTCCCTATTTTTGATGGCTTGGGCAGAAGCACCGCTGTAGTCGATAAAGGCTTTTTCTGTAAAATCATCAAAATCACTTGGCATTTCTACATTTATTCCATTTTTGTCTATGAGGGTTATATCCACGGCAGCACCCCTGTTGTGTACGGAACCGTGAGAGGGGTTTGCAACAAAGTCATCATCGGGCATAATTTTCCACATCATCTTCTGAACTGAAAGTGGTCTATATGCGTCCCATACTTTTATGGTAAGTCCATATTTATGGAATTCGCTGTTTGCTTCTGCAAGCTTTTTTGCAACTTCAAGCTGAAGAACAGCTTTCTTAACCGGGTAGACACTTTTCTTTAAGAAATTATCCTTTTTTGTATATTTTAAGTCAACTGCCAAAGTAGGATCTATTTTTGTAATTTCAACCAGCCCATCTATAATCTTCAGCTTTTTACCATTTACTTTTTTTATCATCATATCACTCCCATTTGATTCTTTTGCTTTTATTTAAGACTGCTGCCTGAATATTTCCTCGGTAGTTTGCCTGATAAATTCGTCTGTTTCATTAACATCAGTTTCATTGGAAGCAAAGCACAATATGAACGGCCTTTTGGCGTATACAATCCCTGCATCATGTGTGATCCCGTCATCATCGCCTGTTTTATGTGCGATACATATGTCTTCTGGCAGCAGATAGGGCATCTTGTAGTTGATCTGCTGGAGTTTGAATATCTCGAGCATGTCTCTGCTGTCATCAGGGGAGATCAAACTTCCATTCCACATCATTTCAAATAATCTGAGAATTTCACCAGGTGCAAAGTAGTTTTCTTTTCCGGATTTCTGGGCATCTGAATCAAATAAGATTCTGTTTACTCTTGTTTTTTTCAGGCTGAGTTTTTTCATTGTACTGTTGATGTCGTCCATTTTTAATTTATTTATCAAGATGTTTGCAGCCATGTTGTCACTTAGAATGATCATCAATATGCAGAGATCCTTCAGTGTAAGTTTTGCTCCAGGATGTATATAGGCAGCAGCTCCACAGGATGGAACTCTGTCTGATTCCCTGATCTCGACAAGTTCGTTCTTTGATAAGTCTTCTTCTTTAAATTTTCTGTATGCTTCAATTAAAACAGGTATTTTAATTATACTTGCAGCAATGAAGGGATCATCTTCGTTTACACCAAAACTATATCCGCTTTCCAGATCTTTGTAGCAAAATCCAACTTTACCTTTAAGGTTTTTAATTTTCTCCTTAATAATTTCAGAATTCATAAATTACCATCCCCTAAAAATGATTATTTGTTTAAGAAATCTCTGTCGACACAGTCAATTCCCGTTTTATTTCGCTCGTCGATTTTAACATACAGGTAAAACGGTATACCCAGAAGCATCAGTATGAATCCCCACAATACGGCTTCCTGACCGCAGCCGTAGACAGCATAGCAGCTGTAGGCGAAAGCTACAAGAGGGACAATTGATTTTCCGATAAAATTGCCGATATTTAGATTTTTACTATATTTTTTGCAAGTCAGCATCTCGGCACCGGCAGTTGTAATATAGGCCGGCAGAGTGGACATCGTAGACAGGAGCATTATAAATTGATATGCTGCATTTAATCCTTTTACATAATTTAAGATCAACAGAAGATTGGTTAATATACCTACAATGATCAATGACATTTCTGGCGTCCCATATTTCAAGTTCATTTTTTTAAAAACGGCCGGGAATGTTTTGTTGGCTGCACAGGCATAGGAACATCTTGCCGTAACTATGGCACATCCTGTTGCCGCTCCCAATGTTGATATGACAACTCCGATGGAAATAAATATACCTCCCCACCTGCCGCCGGTCATTAAATTCAGCATCTCGGCTATCGGTGCTTTTGAATCCGCAAGCTGATTTTGAGGCATAATACCAAATGAGACAGCGCTAACCAGTATGTAGATAATTGCTACAAAGATTGTTCCGAAGATTGTGGCCTTTTTAATGAATACAGGTGCATTTTTAGTTTCCTCTGCAGGGAAAACTCCCATTTCCAGACCCATGAAAGACCACAATGTGACTCCAATAGCCGCAGATAAAGTATTAATGCCTGATACTTTTTGGCTGGATACAGTATTAAAGTATTCCGGGTGAAAATGAAATAATCCAATTATCAAAAAAACCGCCAGGGGAATCAACTTGCATATGGTAGTGAATACAACAACACTTCCAGCTTGCTTAATACCTCTTATGTTAAAATAAATTATCGCCCACAGTATAATAGATGCTGCAGCGAAAGCAACTGCTCCATTTCCACTGATCACAGGAATTATATTTCCAAGGTACCTTATACATCCGTTTATCAATGCCCCTAAAGATGTCCATGCACCTATCCAATAAGCCCACCCCACCAAAAATGATGGAAATTCTCCAAATGCAACTCTTGTATATACCACCGGACCACCGGTTCTGGGAATCTTTGCCACCATATTTGCAAAAGTGATTGCAATGAAAATAGAACCAGTTCCTGTAATTGCCCAAGCTATGATTGCAGTCTTGGGATTTGTACTTGCAGCTAAATTTTGAGGTGCCATAAAAATACCTGATGCAATCATGCTTCCTACAACCATTGCTATAGCTGATGGAAAACCAAGTTCTCTTTTAAAGCCTGATCTTTCATCTTCGTTTTTATTATCATTTGACATTTTAATAACCCCCTTAATTTGTATCTTTTTTAATTATACTCCATAAATGAAATATTCTGAAAGGCTTAAATATCCAATTGTTTTTTATATTTACAAATGGTGAAGATAAAAATCAAGGCTGCCGCCGCATTGCAAAATAGAATCACTATTCCCATGGGGACAGATGTTTTTTCGCCGGCTATTCCTACAAGCGGGGAAGCTAGAGCACCTAATGCAAAGGGAACAAATCCCAGTAAAGAAGATGCACTGCCTGCATTGTCGCCTTTGGGATCCATTGCCAGGGATCCTGTAGTTGTTGTTATGGTACCGACAGAGGATATGACGATAAAAAGTGGAATCAGTATTGAAATCAGCGGGCCATTTATAACTGTCATGGCAAATAGTATTAAACTCCCCAAAAATGAAATGAGTAATCCAACCCCTAATATTTTATTTATGGCGAATTTCTTTGCCAGGTGTCCTGAAATCTGTGTTGTAAGGACAATACCCAATCCATTTATGGCGAAGCATAGACTGAACTGCTGGGCGGACAAACCATATATATCCTGAATGACAAAAGGTGAGGCCGATATGTATCCGAACATTCCTGCCAGGATAAAACCCTGAATGAAGGTGTACCCTATAAAAATTTTATCTTTGAAAAGATAGATCAAGCTTACAAAACTATTTTTTAGATTCCCGTTTATGCGCTTGTTTAATGGCAAGCTTTCTCTTGTACCTATCCATACTGTTATACACAGTAAAATTCCTAAAAATGTGAGAATGTAAAATATGCCTTTCCAGTTCACAAATCTCAGGAGCTGGGCTCCCAGTACAGGTGAGATTATTGGGGCAATTCCATTTACCAGCATTAGCATCGAAAAAAATTGTACTAAAAGTTTTCCGGAGTAAATGTCCCTTGCCATGGCCCTTGAAATGACAATACCGCCGGCTCCCGCAAGTCCCTGCAGAAATCTCATAAGAATGAAAATGTAAATCGATGAGGTCAGGGGGCACAGCAGAGAAGAAAGTGTAAAAATAATCAGTGATAGAATAAGGGGTTTTCTTCTTCCCGTTTTGTCACTTATGGGCCCGATGATAATTTGCCCAATAGCTAGACCCAGTAAACTTGTTGTTAAGCTTAACTGAGTAGTTGAAGTGGAGGCATTGAAAAAATTTGAGACAGTTGGGAGAGACGGAATATATAAATCGGTCACGAGAGGTCCCAGTCCGGCCAGGATTCCCAATATTATTGCAAGTTTTAGAAAATTTTTATCCATAAGTTTTGTCCTCCTTTATAATCAACTATTTAATTTTAACATAAAAATATAAAAAATCTTATTAATGTATGGTGAAAAATAGACTGTCCTGCATATATATTGATTGTAATGGCAAAGGGAAGGTGATATATATGTATGACCAACTGGTTAATTTAATCGGTACCTTAGGGGTTTCCCGCAGCAGTTAGTATATACCTGCTTTTTAGCTTTGGTGCAAAGCTTGATGCACTTATCAAGTCTGTGCAGGAGCTTGAAAGGAGTATATCAGCCGTTATGAAACATTTAGAATAGAAATAATTTCAATTTTCTCCGGTATTTAGATTAAATTTTCTAAATGTCGAGGAATTTGTTCATTTTTCCAAAGAAAATTCGATAATATAATGATTTTATAATAACTGCATTTTAGGTTAAAAAGCGGCAAAATATAAGCGAAAAGGGATATGATCTCAATTATGGATTATTGTATATTTTAATTGGGAAAGGGGATTAATATGGATATTTTTTTAGCGAGACAGCCAATTATTGACAAATCAGGAAGAGTTTTTGGATATGAAATCTTATTTAGAAACAGCGGTGATAGTAATAAATATGAGATGAGTTATGAAGATGGGGATAAAGCTACTATCAGGGTTATGCAGAATATTTTAGTCAACATGGGGGTAGACAGGATTGTTGGAAATAAGAAAGCTTTTATCAACTTCACTGAAAATATTTTGGAGTCGGATCTGTATTCTGTCGTTTCTCCTAAAAATGTGGTAATCGAAATTTTGGAAGGGATAAGTCCCACCGAGAAAGTCATAAATTCATGTAAATTTTTGAAGAAAAACGGATTTATTGTTGTACTGGATGATTTCGTGTTCAATAATACATATGTTGAACTCCTCAAATTTGTAGATAGTATAAAAATTGATTTCCTTGCAACAAAGGGAGAAGAAAGAAAAAATGTGATAGATAAAGCAAAGAGTATAAATCCAAATTTAAAATTTATAGCTGAAAAAGTTGAAACCCTGAAGGATTTTGATGAAGCTGTATCTCTGGGATATTCTTATTTTCAAGGTTATTATTTTAGCAAACCCCAGATAATTAAAGGTAAAAAAATACCTGTGAATAAAGTAATATATTTAAATTTGATAAAGGAATTGAATTCCAGTGAATTTTCCGTGGAAAATGTTGAAAATTTAATAAAAAAGGATGTCTCGCTGTCTTATGAGATGTTGAAATTGATAAATTCTGCAAAATATTTTTTCAAGAATAAAATTACTTCTATAAGGCAGACTGTGACGCTGCTGGGTGAGAGAGAAGTAAAAAAGTGGATATACTTTATATGTATGAAACCCATATGTGATGACAGGCCGCAGGTAGTTATGATAGAATCTTTATTTAGGGCAGAATTTTCAGAACTGTTGGTTGAAAGAAATAAAAAAGGCTCTCAATATCCCATGAATGCATATCTGACGGGAATTATGTCTCTTATGGATGTGATTTTACAAAAACCTCTCTATGAAATATTAGATGAACTGGTGATTCCGCAGGAAGTAAAATGTGCACTGGTAGGCAAAGAGAAAAATTATTACAGTAAAATACTTGATATAGTTATTGCATACCAAAAGGGAGAATGGGAAAAAAGTATAATGATGGCATCCTGTTTTGATATTGACAAGGAAGATTTGGCCGTTTCCTACCTCAAATCTATCAAATGGCTGGATGATGCTATTCCGGAACTTTAACTTCTGTTTTTGAACCAAGATTTAAATTTATACTTGCAGCAGATCCATTTATATGTCTTATACTGAATTTATAGCCTATCTTCACTACGGTGAGTATGTATTTTGGATCTCTGCTGTTAAGCTCTATTTTTTTCTCAAATTCTTTGTATGGGCATCTATGGTTCTGTCGAAATTTTAGTGTATACTTCCAAGTATTTATTTATGGTCCGGATTTAAGTGATGTAACATGTTTATTGATCATTATTTCATATCTTCACTTAAATAAGTTTTATTAAAAGCTATATTTTGTGCAGGATTTTTAACAAAAAAAATCGAATAAAGTATCGTATAAGTTAATTACCCCTAGTTATGTAAAATACGAATAAATGGAGGCTAATTATGGAAGTACATGAGATAAATGTTAAAACATATATTCTACAGGATATTACAGTAGAAGAAGCTTTGGAAGATCTGAGTAAATTGATCGACAAATCTTTTTATAAAAATAAAAATTTGACAAATTTTCATGAAGAGAATAAAATGAAAAACTATTGTTTTAACAGCCTGTATCCGTTGAATATGAAAACTAAAATATATGAAAAAGGATGCATATATAATTTTCAATTGAGATGTATAGGCTTTAAATTAAGAGATCATTTTTTAAAATTTTTAGCAAATGAGTATACATCGAAAGTAAAAGTACTTACATGTCAGAGTAAAAATATATATAAAAGACCTATAGATAGAATTTATAGTATAACTCCCTTGGTGGTGAAAATGCCAGGCAGTGAAAAGATTATATATTGGAGAAATGGATATACTGAAGATGAATTTTTTGAATACATAAGAACAACCAGTATAAAAAAATATGAGGTTTTAACGGGAGAGTGTTTGGACAAAAATTTGAAGCTGTTCAACTATATGAAAATAGATAATAAAAAACCTATAGCAGTTGATTTCAAGGGTAAGAGAATTCTTGGGGATAAGGTAACTCTAAGTGTTGAAACAAATAACCATGCTCAAAATATTGCTTACATGCTTCTTGGAACAGGCCTAGCTGATATGTGTCCGAGAGGATGTGGATTCATGAATTTCCAGTATGTTAGATAATTTTGGAGGTGATTATGTTTGATAAATGAAATCTGCAATATATTTAGTAGAGAATATCAAAAAAGCGGTGATGCCCTGATTGTAGACAACTATATTTTATCACCAGGAGATTATGTGAAATTTACGCTAGAAGATCAGGGAGAAGATATAGACATATTCAATGTGGACAAAAAGACAGATAGATTTCAGGATAGGTATAGAAAATTTGCAAAGATGGACTGTGTAAGCGGACTTATTTCAATGAACAAGCCTATTGATCCTGGTAAGATAGTACACAGCAATAATATGTATGCTTTTTATGTAAAAAAAGAAAATTTAAATTCAACTAGGGGAAAATTGAATGAGAAGGTAATAGATAGATACTATGATATTCTAAAAAATCCTGAGATTAAATATAAAAGCAAAACTAAAAGTTTGGAATTATATTTAAAATTTGAAAATGAAAATGGAAAGCCAGATGGGGAATTCATAGATAAAATTAGAAACTGGATAAAACAAAACATATATAAAATAGCAGATCGCTTAAATTTAAATAAAACCTATCTTAAATTATTCTATAGTACTGATCAGAAAAACTATGAGAGAGAAAGCCAGCGATACATAATACCCAATATTTATAACAGCACAAAATATAATATTAAAATTGGAAATAAAGTTTACGGGCTGCCGGATTTTAACATGGGATTGAATTCAAAAAAACCTTATCTTGATAATAAAACTAGAAAGAGCAGATTGCCGGTACTCATAGATTCCAGTACTGTTTCAATGGAAAAAAAGTTATTTGATAGTCTGTTGAACTATTCTGCGGAAAGAAAAAACTATATATATGTCGGTGAAGATATAGAGGCTGTAAATTATAAAGATAATAGGAAGACTGATTTTAGAGGATATTTCTTGAGAATAAACAAGGGAAAGGAAGTGGAAATTGCAGACTATGATTCAATAACTGAATACAGATATAAATTGAAAAGAGATATAGAGGTTTTCCCTATAATAGATAGAGGAATCGGCAAAAATTTTGAACTGTCTCTGAGCATTTTGACTGATATAGGTGAACTAAAAAGAGAAGTAAGTGAAATATTTTTTAACAAGTACCTGGAGAACAATTTTTTCACAGATGCAAAAGACATAAATTTAAATGATGCAAAGGTTAAAGAATGTCTTTTAAGGTATAGGTATGGGTTTTATACCTGGTTTTATAAAGGAGAGGATCTTTTAGTAAGTAAATTCTGGAATAGAATGACACTATATCTTTTATGTAATTCCATAAATAAGGGAAATGTAAACAGGGCAATAAATCAATTTAATTTAAGACATGCAGTACTTGGCTATTTTAATGATGGAAAAGGGGGAGAGAAAATGGGAGCAGTAGTTGAAAATGTTCGAAAGAATGTAGATAGAAAAATAAATATAAAAGAGGACAAAAAATATGAAGTGGAAATTGAGAACGATAGAGAATATCATTTTTGTATAGGGCAGCTTTTGAATTATTTCTATAGCTTAAACAAATCTTCAAGTAAAAATTATTCTTTTATAAATACTATAATCAATGCCAGAGATGTTAAAGTCGTAAGGGATAAGCTTAGGGCACTTTTTATAAAGTATGACTATGCAATACAATCATCCTTTAGATTCAACAATATGTACTATATGGTGCTATCCTATGAACCTGAAGGTGAAATTGACAAAGATCTTATAATAGCTGGATTTTTATGCCCTAATCTGATATATAAAAAATCCGAGGATAATAATAAAAAACATAATGATACGAGCAAGGAGGAAGATTAAATGAACAGAGTGTATGGTGTTATTGGTATCAAGTCCATTATGGCAAATTGGAATGCTGATTTTGGCGGCTATCCCAAAACAATAGGCGACGGATCTATATTTGGAAGTGACAAGGCACTTAAATACAGTATAAAGAAGTACTGGGAAGATAACGGAGAAAAAATACTCTACATAAAATCGTTTAAGACGGACAAGGATAAGATAAGGCCAAGATCCCTTGAAGAGAGGTATAATCAGGTATTTAATACCACTCTTACAAAAAAAGATGAAAGTACAGTTATATTAAAGAATCTTTTTTCAGCTTTAGATGTAAAGTCTTTTGGAGCTACATTTGCAGAGGAAGGGAATAATATATCACTTACAGGAGCTGTACAGATAGGTCAGGGATTTAATGTGTACGGAGGTTCCAGCACAGAGGAACAGCAGATATTATCCCCCTTCAGGAGCGATAGAAAAGTAAAGGATAATGAAGAAGCAAAAGAGGCAAATCAAAGTACCCTGGGTACAAAGATTGTAAGTGATGAGGCCCATTATCTGTATCCTTTTTATATAAACCCGATCTCTTATAAAGATTATGTGAATATGGGAGTGACGGATGGATATACGGAAGATGATTACAGAAAATTTAAAGAGGGTGCTCTTATAGGCGCTACAGCGCTTAATACCAATGCAAAAGCGGGATGTGAAAATGAATTTTCGTTATTTATAGAAACAGATGAAGAAACTTATCTTCCCAATTTGACTCAATTTATGAATTTTGATAAAGATGAAAATGGTGAGAATTCAATTACTTTTGCAGCAGAACTAAATGGAATTTTACAGGGAATCAAGGAAGACATTAAAAACATAGAGGTTTATTATAATGACTACAAGTTGAGATTAAACAATGTGCCGGAAGGAGCTAAAAAATTCAATATCTTTACAAGAAAAGAGGTTTAGACAATGAAGGTAGTTAGGTTCAAGCTTTCCGGGAAAACCGCATTTTTTAAAAAGCCGGATGTGAATACTTACTATTATTTTACATATGGCAATATACACAAGATAGCTCTTCTTGGCATCATTGGAAGTGTGCTTGGACTTGGAGGCTATAATGCGCAGAGCCAGGATTTTAAGAATAATGTTTATCCTGAATTCTATGAAAAGCTCAGAAACTCTAAGGTTTCAATAGTGCCTCTCAATGAACATGGTTATATAACAAAAAAAGTCCAGACCTTCAATAATTCTGTTGGATATGCAAGTAAGGAGAGTGGAGGAAATCTCATAGTAAAAGAACAGTGGCTGCAGGAACCAGAGTGGCTCATTTATGTAAAAATAGATAATGATACAGAGAAGTTTTCGTATATGATAAAAAATAATAAGGCCAAATTTATACCTTATCTTGGTACAAATGATCATTTTGCGGATATTACAGAGGTTAGTGAACTTGAAGCTGAAAAAATAAACGATGTGGATAAAATAGACAGCGTTTTTGAAACAAAATATTTTGAAATAGACAAATATCAGGATGAAAAAGGGGATACGGCCTGGAAATACACTGAATATCTGCCGGTAGCTCTTGACAGGGATTTAAATCAATATGAGTTTTCAGATTTTACGCAGACGAATATGTATATAGAGTCAGTTAACGGCGGCATACACATATACAGAGATGAGGAAATGAATAAAAATCTATATTTTTTTTAAGATTTGTAAAGGGTGAGTGTGGTGTATTTTGATAATGTAAAACTTTTTAGTGCTAAAAATTTTATACACAATGTGGATAAAATTTATGCACACAGGGACAGAAATGATAAAGACAACAAAGAAAAATTTATGAGGCATGTGAAATCAACCTATGATTATTTTAAACTTATATGTTCTGAGAAGAACTTGGATAATGTATTTTATAATTTTGAGCGGAGTATATTGAAAAATAGAGGTGAAGACACAATTCATTTGTGGAAAGAGATGTTTGCGAATACCATATATATGCATGATATGGGAAAGATAAATCCAGCATTTCAATATAATGTAATGTTGAATGAAGAGTATAAGAACAATACAGCTGTTGAAAAAAATCATTCTCTTCTTGGAGCCTATATATATGTAAGCTATTTCTATGGGAAAATAGAAAACATATGTAAAAGGCATGATAAATTTTATCTGAAATATTTTATGTATTTAAATTCCTACATAATATCAAAACATCATGGATTTTTGGACAGCATGGGGGAGTATAAAGAAAAGCTAAGGGCGTTTTCAAGAAGCCATAAAAAAGAGATCTATTATCCCAATTTAAATATGGATACATTGGATCAAAAAGTAATTCAAAATTCTTTTGAGAATTGCAGTAAATACATGAAGGACTGCTTATTATCAGATGATAGACTTGATTTTGTTATATACATCTATTCAAAATTACTGTTTTCCCTCCTTACAGCAGCGGATTATTATGCCACTTCTGAGTTTATGAATGGTGAGAAGATTAATGATCTTGGAATAATAGATGATGGCTTAAAAAGGAAGTTTGGTGAGGATGTAGACAGTTATAGTACTTTTAATAGCATAGAGGCTTATAGGAAAAATCCCGTGAAGGATGGGAAATATATAAGTATAAACCAGCTCAGATCAGAGATAACTATTGAGAGTGAAAAAAATTATATGGATAACCAGGATAAAAATATATATTATCTTGAAGCACCTACTGGTGGAGGCAAGACTATAACTTCTGTAAATCTTGCTAAATTGATACTGCAGTCAAATAAAAACATAAATAAATTATTCTATATTTTTCCCTTCAATACGCTGGTGGAGCAGACAGAAAATGAATTGATGAAGATATTTAATAATGACAGCATGATAAAGGAAAAATTGGCAGTAATAAACTCCATAACTCCTATAAAGATAAAAGATGTGGATGAGGACTGCAGTAATATAATTAATTTAAATACCGGTAAAAAGGTTGATTATAATAAATCTTTCGTAGACAGGATCTTTATAAATTATCCTTTTGTCATAACTACTCACGTAAAGCTGTTTAACTCCTTTTTTGGCACAAGCAGGGAAGAGGTATTTCCACTTGTGAATTTGTGCAATTCAGTGATAATTCTAGATGAAATACAGAGTTATAAAAATTCCATATGGAAGGAAATAATAAATTTTTTGAGCGTGTATTCAGAAATATTGAATATTAAAATCATAATAATGTCTGCTACGCTGCC
This sequence comes from Clostridium lapidicellarium, assembly GCF_041224415.1. Lineage (NCBI taxonomy): Bacteria > Bacillati > Bacillota > Clostridia > Eubacteriales > Clostridiaceae > Clostridium > Clostridium lapidicellarium. The sequence continues at coordinate 12,760 of NZ_JBGFFE010000019.1, forward strand.
GCGATTAAATAAACTTGTGGACAGTGATGTGGACAATTTTGTGTATTTGATAAAGAACAGAGATCATTATTTTAAAAATCCGTTTTTCAAGGACAGGGTAAAATTTGAAATGATTGACCTGGGAGAGGATGAAGATAAAGAATTTGAAAATCTTTTAAGAGATATAGAGCATGAAAGCAAAAGTAATAACAAAATATTGGTTGAATTCATATTCAAGACGAGGGCAGATAAATTTTTCGACTATATAAAGTCTAATGAAAAATTTTCTCAAAATTGTAAACATGAAGTTGCAATAGTTACTTCTGATGATAATAAAGCAGATAGAAACAGGGTCATAGAAAAGGCAAAAGAAAAGGATAAGAAAATAATTATAATAGCAACCCAGATTATTGAAGCCGGAGTTGATATAGATATGGATCTTGGATATAAAAACATATCTATTTTGGATGCAGAAGAACAGTTTATGGGAAGAATAAACAGGTCATGTTTAAATATTGGCAGGGTAAAATTCTTTAAAATGGATGATTGCAAAATTATATATAAAAGAGATGTGAGAAAAGAGGAAGAACTTACGCTGGCTAGCAGGGAGATCCAGGAGTTGTTGAAAGAGAAAAATTTTGGGAAGTATTATGAAAAAGTCATAGCTAAAATCGAGAAAGCTAAGAGGGAGTTAAATGATAATGGATATGGTGCTTTTATTAAAATTTTGAAAAATGTTGATTTTAAAGGGATAAAAGAACATATGCAGTTGATAGATGATTATAATCAGAATAAATATACTATATTTTTATCTAGGAAAATAAAAGATGAAAAAAATAATGTACTTGATGGGGATCAAATCTGGCAAGAGTACAAATCCCTTATAATGGGAAATAAAATGGATTATGCTGAAAAGAAAGTTAAGTTGTCGCAAATAAATTCCAAGTTGAATTATTTTATATATAGAGTTAAAAAAATGCCGCAGGAATACAGTGATATGCTTGGAGATATATATTACATTTCATATGGTGAAAAATACATAAAAGACGGCAGGTTCAATCAGGAGATATTTATTGGACAAACTCCTGACGAGGCAAATTTGTTTATGTAATTATGGAGTGATTTAACATGAGAATAAACGGTACGCTTATAAATTATTATTTTCACTGCAAGAGGCAGTGCTGGCTTCACGGCAGCAGAATCAACATGGAGGACAACAGCGAGGATGTTCACATAGGAAAGATAATCCATGAATTAAAATCCGAGGGAAAAAAGAATACAGAAATATCCATAGACAATGTGAAGATAGATAAGATCACAAGGGATTATCTTGTTGAGATAAAAAAATCCGATGCAGATGTAGAAGCGGTGAAATGGCAGGTGCTGTTCTATCTCAGCCTGTTGAAAAGCAAGGGAATTCATAGAGATGGAAAAATTGAATTTCAGGAGAAAAACAAGCAGGATAAAAAGATAATATATGTAAGCCTTACAGAGGAAAATGAAATGAAGCTAAAAGAGCTGAGCTCCAATATGGAAAAATTGTTTGAAGAGGACATGCCTCCTAAAGTCAAAAAAATAAAAGGATGCAGGAAGTGTGCCTATTATGAATACTGTTATATTTAGAATAGATTGTAGGAGGGTGAAATTTCATGGCCAGCGGTACTAAGTATTTGATGAGTATGGGTGAACTCAAGAGAAAGGACAATTCTGTTTTATTTCACAATGAAAAGGGAAATTTTTATCTGCCTATAGAATCCACAAGGGAAATATACTGTATGAATGAAATCACGGTGAACAGCAAATTTCTTGATTTTGCTGCGAAAGCCGGGATAGTAATTCACTTTTTTAATTACTATGGATACTACAGCGGTAGTTTTTATCCTAAAGAAACCCTGGTAAGCGGCAAAGTCACTATAAAACAGGTGGAAGCTTTTTTGAATAACAGAAACTATATAGCAAAGGCATTTGTACAAGGTATAGCGGATAATATATGTGAAGTGCTCTATCATTACTACAGACATGATAAAAAAGAAGTATATTCTACTATTAATTGGTTGAGAGAAAAAATTTCCGAGTATTTAGGAAATGACAATCTGAACATAAAACAAATATTGAGAATTGAAGGTGAAATATGGCAGAGATTTTATGAGAATTTCAAATATATTCTTCCTGAGGATTTCATACTTAACAAAAGAGTGAAAAGGCCGCCGGACAATCCTATAAATGCACTTATATCTTTTGGAAATTCTATTTTGTATTCCAAGACCGTATCTCAAATTTATAATACCCACCTGAATCAAACCATAAGTTATTTGCACGAGCCCTCTGAGGGCAGATTTTCTTTAAGCCTTGATCTGTCTGAAGTTTTCAAGCCGGTTATAGTGTACAGGACAATTTTTGAACTTATAAATACGAAGCAGATTCAAGTGAGCAAGCATTTTGATAAGAAGTATAATTACTGTCTTTTGAATGAGGAAGGCAAGAAGATATTTGTACAAGCCATTGAACAGAGATTTGAAAGTATTTTTGAACATAAAAAACTTAAAAGAAAGGTAAGTTACAAGACAGCTATAAAATTAGACGGATACAAGCTTATAAAATATTTGGTAGAAGGTGAAGATTTTAGACCTTTCAGCTTAAAGAATATGATGTAAGAATTGGGGGCAGTGCTTTATGGCGAAAAATTTTAATTTCAATTACGCCTTTGTATTTTATGATGTGAATGAAAAAAGGGTGAACAAGGTATTTAAAATATGTAAGAAATATTTTTATCACCATCAAAATTCTGTTTTCAGGGGGGTCATAACTCCTTCAAAATTGATAAAATTGAAAAGTGAATTGAATAAAATTGTTGAAGGGAAAGATTTTATAACAATAATAAAGCTTATAAATGACAGTTGTTTTGATGAAGAAACTTTGGGAGTAAATGTAAATAATACTGAAAATTTAATACTTTAATTTTCCAACCGAAATGAATTTTAAAAGTGCTTCAATATCTTGAATTAAAATGGATTGAGGCACTTTTTTGTTTACTTTTTAAAAAAGGAAAATTGGCTGGAAAATTTTCATCAAAATGCTTTATTTATGGGACTTTAAGTCTTATAATAGAAATAAAGAATGGCTAATTTACATTAGTTGAACCTTAACATGAGATGTATTTAAATCAGGTCTGTTTGACATGGCCCTAAAGATTGTCGGCGGGTTGAACCTTAACATGAGATGTATTTAAATAGAATAAGTTTAGATATTCTTGATGCATTTTCTTCGTTGAACCTTAACATGAGATGTATTTAAATTCTTCCGACATCTTGCCTTTCTCAAGCCGTACAGTAGTTGAACCTTAACATGAGATGTATTTAAATATGTCTTATAATACAGCTTCAAAATTGCTATTCTACGTTGAACCTTAACATGAGATGTATTTAAATATTATTTTTCTATCTAAGCTTTTTACTCTACCTATGTTGAACCTTAACATGAGATGTATTTAAATTATGTCTTTATACAACCTTCTACCCCTATAATTGAGTTGAACCTTAACATGAGATGTATTTAAATGCATGAAGAAAAGATATATAAAATTATAAACAAAATGTTGAACCTTAACATGAGATGTATTTAAATTGGCGAGCCTCCTAATTCCCAGTTCTTCTTTGCCCAGTTGAACCTTAACATGAGATGTATTTAAATTAAAAGTAATATCCGTAATTATTGCATTGGGGAGCGTTGAACCTTAACATGAGATGTATTTAAATTACTTATTTGCATATTCGGGCATCCATGACTCTATGTTGAACCTTAACATGAGATGTATTTAAATATTTTAGACATATTTATTGGGGAGATAATATAATGGTTGAACCTTAACATGAGATGTATTTAAATAAGTACAGTTCCACAGCTTTGTCGCATTTCCTCAGGTTGAACCTTAACATGAGATGTATTTAAATGCCTTGGTATCAAATTCCTCATTTATCTTGTTCAGTGTTGAACCTTAACATGAGATGTATTTAAATCCAAGACCATTACTGATATGGGACAATTTATTAAATGTTGAACCTTAACATGAGATGTATTTAAATTATTTGAACGACATTGTCCACGGCAGAGCTAACAATCGTTGAACCTTAACATGAGATGTATTTAAATTTAATTTCCTTTGAGAAGTTACATAGCTTCCACGTTGTTGAACCTTAACATGAGATGTATTTAAATAAATCCAAGTCATTCATTTCAAGAGCAACAATTTCCGTTGAACCTTAACATGAGATGTATTTAAATCAGATCTTTTAACATATTGTTCCCTCCTGTGAACTAGTTGAACCTTAACATGAGATGTATTTAAATCATTGCAAACCAGGTATTGGACGCATTGGCTTCCCGGTTGAACCTTAACATGAGATGTATTTAAATTGAATTACAAGCTCGGAGACTACATCAAAATAGTGGGTTGAACCTTAACATGAGATGTATTTAAATGCACCACGGTTTATCTGTGCCAGTGCAATAACCGGGGTTGAACCTTAACATGAGATGTATTTAAATGCTCTAGTTAAATCCTTTGCTTTTCTTGCATTAAAGTTGAACCTTAACATGAGATGTATTTAAATCAGGAGCATTACAAGCTATAGCGGGACTTATGCATGGTTGAACCTTAACATGAGATGTATTTAAATTGGTTCATCCCAGGACTAAGGAGGTCACAAACTTTATGTTGAACCTTAACATGAGATGTATTTAAATAATGGTTGTGGATGCCGCACCTGAAGCACTTGATACGTTGAACCTTAACATGAGATGTATTTAAATGACTTGCTAGAATGGACATGAAAAAGCAATTGATGAGTTGAACCTTAACATGAGATGTATTTAAATAATGGTTGTGGATGCCGCACCTGAAGCACTTGATACGTTGAACCTTAACATGAGATGTATTTAAATGACTTGCTAGAATGGACATGAAAAAGCAATTGATGAGTTGAACCTTAACATGAGATGTATTTAAATCAGCTAAATACCATGTAGTCAATGATGGCTCGGCATGTTGAACCTTAACATGAGATGTATTTAAATAATCTGCAGGGCGGGCAAAAATCATGTGGATGCCTAGTTGAACCTTAACATGAGATGTATTTAAATAATATTTGCTTACATTTCTTGTAAATGCTTTTCCTGTTGAACCTTAACATGAGATGTATTTAAATTACCAATGATTAATAAGCATTTTTTCAGCTAATTTGTTGAACCTTAACATGAGATGTATTTAAATTCTAAACTTCCAACGGCAAAGAAATTTAAACGCTGGGTTGAACCTTAACATGAGATGTATTTAAATCAATTATGCCTTCGATCCCTTTTAACGCCGCCATGTTGAACCTTAACATGAGATGTATTTAAATGTCTTGCCCCTGTATTGGAACTTGGGTATCAATATGGTTGAACCTTAACATGAGATGTATTTAAATCAGAGAAACAATCCCGTACGCCTTTCTCATCTTTGTGTTGAACCTTAACATGAGATGTATTTAAATATTTTAATTGGATAATTTTTGTAGTCTTCTAATCGTTGAACCTTAACATGAGATGTATTTAAATATTTTAAGGGCGTTCTCGGCTAAAATTTCGATATATGTTGAACCTTAACATGAGATGTATTTAAATACGTTATAAATCTTAATGCAGACAATATAACTGTAGGGTTGAACCTTAACATGAGATGTATTTAAATCTAGAAATTTTCCCTTTATTTTCATAGGGATGCTAGGTTGAACCTTAACATGAGATGTATTTAAATCGATTATGTTTTCTGCCTCTCCGAAAGCACATATAGTTGAACCTTAACATGAGATGTATTTAAATGCCGTACAGTATCAATTAGGCTTTTCATGGCGAGCCGTTGAACCTTAACATGAGATGTATTTAAATTGTCGATTTTGGTATTATGTTTGTACAGTATCATCAGTTGAACCTTAACATGAGATGTATTTAAATTTTTCCAAATCAGGGAGTCCTTCTTCAGCACCGTCGGTTGAACCTTAACATGAGATGTATTTAAATTACTGCTTGTTCAGTAGTTCCTCTGCTCTATTCTGTTGAACCTTAACATGAGATGTATTTAAATTGTCCCGATTTGAGAGTGCTTTTAATAACATTCTGGGTTGAACCTTAACATGAGATGTATTTAAATGCTTTTTTAACTGCGGCAACTTTATTTTCTCTTGCCGTTGAACCTTAACATGAGATGTATTTAAATTTTTTTACACTCCATACTATAACTATTTGTTAAACAGTTGAACCTTAACATGAGATGTATTTAAATGCCATATTATCACCACCTTTCGTAGTGATAATTCTAGTTGAACCTTAACATGAGATGTATTTAAATAGATGGCTGAAATCTACAATGCTCCGGAGCTTATGAAGTTGAACCTTAACATGAGATGTATTTAAATAAATCCAAGTCATTCATTTCAAGAGCAACAATGTCCGTTGAACCTTAACATGAGATGTATTTAAATAAGTCCAAGTCATTCATTTCAAGAGCAACAATGTCCGTTGAACCTTAACATGAGATGTATTTAAATAAGTCCAAGTCATTCATTTCAAGAGCAACAATTTCCGTTGAACCTTAACATGAGATGTATTTAAATAATCCTTGTTTAATAAAAGCGGAGAAAGCAAATTTACGTTGAACCTTAACATGAGATGTATTTAAATGAATTATTTAAATGCTTATGATGCCACCAAAAGAGAGTTGAACCTTAACATGAGATGTATTTAAATTCTAGGGCTATGCTTTGTAGATATCCAGTTACATAAGTTGAACCTTAACATGAGATGTATTTAAATTAGCTTCTAGGCTTGGATTTGTTCTTTTGTTCTTGGGTTGAACCTTAACATGAGATGTATTTAAATCTCACGGAGACCCCTAGGGCGTCGGCTATCTTTTGGTTGAACCTTAACATGAGATGTATTTAAATGTGCTGTGATAGAACACTGCGGACAATACCTAATAGTGTTGAACCTTAACATGAGATGTATTTAAATTTTCAAGAGCAACAATTTCCTCCCTCCTAAAACCACTGTTGAACCTTAACATGAGATGTATTTAAATGCTATTCTTTGTAGGGTTTTTGTATTTGGGTTTTTGTTGAACCTTAACATGAGATGTATTTAAATCTTATTATTTTACTCTGCATATCTGGTGTCATCCTTGTTGAACCTTAACATGAGATGTATTTAAATAAGGGATCCACCCACGCCCCGCAACTTGCACAATAGTTGAACCTTAACATGAGATGTATTTAAATGACGGTAAAAATAAATACGTTGTAGCTTTCTATATGGTTGAACCTTAACATGAGATGTATTTAAATCTTCAAGAACTTCTATATGGCAAATGGTTCATAGAGGTTGAACCTTAACATGAGATGTATTTAAATCAATAAAGCCCTGTTGTTCCTGCCCTTCTATCTCCCGGTTGAACCTTAACATGAGATGTATTTAAATTTTATCATTTTTATTCCTCCTTGTGGCAGTTTTCTGTTGAACCTTAACATGAGATGTATTTAAATTATCGACCTGGTATAAACTCCCCAGTTCTAAATACCGTTGAACCTTAACATGAGATGTATTTAAATCCCATATAAACGGAGCTGTATAAAGTTCCCTACCTAGTTGAACCTTAACATGAGATGTATTTAAATATTTTGAAACTAAGAAGTCTTCACAGGAAGCTATTCGTTGAACCTTAACATGAGATGTATTTAAATATAGATGAAGCTAAAGAATTACTTTACATGGTTTTAGTTGAACCTTAACATGAGATGTATTTAAATTCTTCGGTTGCTCTCTTTTTAGGTCCTGTATTATTGTTGAACCTTAACATGAGATGTATTTAAATTCCATATTTATTCCTCGCTTTCGATATCCTCTGGGTTGAACCTTAACATGAGATGTATTTAAATTTATTCAGTTGATATTGTAAAGCGTAAATCTGTTTTGTTGAACCTTAACATGAGATGTATTTAAATCTTCTCTTTTTCTCCTTTATTCTTGCTATTTAAATGTTGAACCTTAACATGAGATGTATTTAAATTTTCTAACATCCATTTCCAGCGTTACTCTTATTCTGTTGAACCTTAACATGAGATGTATTTAAATTGACCAAAGACCTTAATATGTGGGTACAGATGGCTGTTGAACCTTAACATGAGATGTATTTAAATCCCTCTTTGGCATCTGACTTAGCCTGTGCCATAGCAGTTGAACCTTAACATGAGATGTATTTAAATTGCAGTAATGTTTTAAGCCTTTCAATATCACCTTTAGGTTGAACCTTAACATGAGATGTATTTAAATTAGTCCATTAGCTCCAATGCATCTCCTAGTTTGAAAGTTGAACCTTAACATGAGATGTATTTAAATTCAAGTATTTTATCTCTATCAATTTCTCTATGTTTGTTGAACCTTAACATGAGATGTATTTAAATAGTTTTAAATTGCTAACCTTATCTACCCATAAAACGTTGAACCTTAACATGAGATGTATTTAAATATTAATGGATGATGAAACTTGGATGGATGCAAATACGTTGAACCTTAACATGAGATGTATTTAAATTCTATAGTTAATTCCTGTTCCTCTTCTTTTTCTTCGTTGAACCTTAACATGAGATGTATTTAAATCTCACTAAAATCGAACATCTGGACATTGCTTTCTGGGTTGAACCTTAACATGAGATGTATTTAAATCCATGTCTAAGGATACCCAACTATTTTTATAACACGTTGAACCTTAACATGAGATGTATTTAAATTCTCTTGCGGCTCCTATTTCGGCAGTAATACTTGCTGTTGAACCTTAACATGAGATGTATTTAAATCACCTCCTAAATTTCTAAATCGCTTCAAACGCCCCTGTTGAACCTTAACATGAGATGTATTTAAATGTAGGCAGAGTAGACAATTCCTCATTTGTAGCAACGTTGAACCTTAACATGAGATGTATTTAAATTTGTATTCCTGAATCATGGCAGACCTTTTCGCCTCAGGTTGAACCTTAACATGAGATGTATTTAAATCCGTTAATCCAAAGCGTACCTTCTGTACCGGAAAGTAGTTGAACCTTAACATGAGATGTATTTAAATTATTCATATCTGTGTCTATATTTTTTATATATCCCGTTGAACCTTAACATGAGATGTATTTAAATGCTAGTATTTTGTTACTTTTCGCTTCTAGCTCTTCAAGTTGAACCTTAACATGAGATGTATTTAAATTTGTCGCTTTTCACGATTTTGCCATCTTTGAAGTTTGTTGAACCTTAACATGAGATGTATTTAAATCAGAGAAAACTTACACAGACTCCGGGCTTACTCCGGGTTGAACCTTAACATGAGATGTATTTAAATGAAGTTACTAGAATAATATTGCTTACATTATCCGCGTTGAACCTTAACATGAGATGTATTTAAATTAGTAGAAACTTAACCCCGTATAAATGCCTATCTTGGTTGAACCTTAACATGAGATGTATTTAAATTTGTATGCTCTACTGCCATGTCCACCTAAAGCTCTTGTTGAACCTTAACATGAGATGTATTTAAATTTCCTGCCCATGGCATTATATTATCAAAATCGGATGGTTGAACCTTAACATGAGATGTATTTAAATTTCTCCCAATTCACCTTGCCGAAGATAAACTTTACTCGTTGAACCTTAACATGAGATGTATTTAAATTCTGTATAATTTGTATCTTTTGATATTTGGACATTTAGTTGAACCTTAACATGAGATGTATTTAAATTTTTCACCATGCTCTAAAAAGTTTAGAACTACTTTTGTTGAACCTTAACATGAGATGTATTTAAATAAAAATAAAAAATAATTTCAAACTAGGAGATGCATGTTGAACCTTAACATGAGATGTATTTAAATATGTCTTTGTAGTGTGTTAAGTAGATATATCGTCTTGTTGAACCTTAACATGAGATGTATTTAAATAGGGTAAATAATTCGTCTATAAGATCATGCGGTGACGTTGAACCTTAACATGAGATGTATTTAAATTGCCCATTCTTTTGGTGTACTGCATATGTCTCTTCGTTGAACCTTAACATGAGATGTATTTAAATTCTTCGGTTGCTCTCTTTTTAGGTCGTGTATTATTGTTGAACCTTAACATGAGATGTACTTAAATTCTTCGGTTGCTCTCTTTTTAGGTCCTGTATTATTGTTGAACCTTAACATGAGATGTATTTAAATTTTGCATCAGGCCCTTAGATGGGTGCCCTTCTATCGCGTTGAACCTTAACATGAGATGTATTTAAATAGTTTTTTATTTAAGGCTTCTTCTTTTTCTTTTCTCGTTGAACCTTAACATGAGATGTATTTAAATGAGTATACAAAAGAAAACATAGATGAAATAGTAGCAGTTGAACCTTAACATGAGATGTATTTAAATTGTATCCTCACCTTCTGCCTAACTCTTGTTGAATTTGTTGAACCTTAACATGAGATGTATTTAAATTAATATTCCCCCATTATTTTAACTTAATAATTACTGTTGAACCTTAACATGAGATGTATTTAAATGTTCCTCTATTAGCAATAGCCTCGCTAAGTATTACATGTTGAACCTTAACATGAGATGTATTTAAATTACTTTCCAAGAGGATCCCCTTTATTGCTTATTACGTTGAACCTTAACATGAGATGTATTTAAATTATCCTCTGCTTCTACTATTTCAATATAAGATTCAGTTGAACCTTAACATGAGATGTATTTAAATGAGGTGGATTTACCTTGATTGGTTAACTGATATAAGTTGAACCTTAACATGAGATGTATTTAAATAGCTTATATACCTATATTGAATAATATAGATATTGCGTTGAACCTTAACATGAGATGTATTTAAATGAACAGGACGAGTTGCAACAGGTTCTGGACCTGTAAGTTGAACCTTAACATGAGATGTATTTAAATTTATTGTCCTTTAACATGTAAGTTCCAAGAAGCTTGTTGAACCTTAACATGAGATGTATTTAAATGCTATCTGTTTTGCCTTATCATTATTGTCCTTTAAGTTGAACCTTAACATGAGATGTATTTAAATTAACAAATAAAAAGTACGCCCTAAAGCAGTCTTCTGTTGAACCTTAACATGAGATGTATTTAAATTATTTTAAAGTATTTGCTGTACCTGGAGCTACTAATGTTGAACCTTAACATGAGATGTATTTAAATCGGATAGATCTCCAATTTTCGCCGTAGTTATAGTAGTTGAACCTTAACATGAGATGTATTTAAATCAGAAGGTGTTGGCAGCTGTAACTCCAAGGAGGATAGTTGAACCTTAACATGAGATGTATTTAAATCCTTCTTTGGACGGAATATATCCACCTGTGTGATTGTTGAACCTTAACATGAGATGTATTTAAATGTCATTTAATCACCTACCCTTTCTTGTTCTGTTCCGTTGAACCTTAACATGAGATGTATTTAAATGCATCTGCTAGGTCTGGTTTTCCATTGCTTTGACTCGTTGAACCTTAACATGAGATGTATTTAAATCCTCTTACAGCAGAACTGATTACATCTGCACTTCCTGTTGAACCTTAACATGAGATGTATTTAAATTATCCTCCCATATGCCACCTGATTATAATAATTTCTGTTGAACCTTAACATGAGATGTATTTAAATTATTTCTAAAAATTGTTTTAACCTCCTGTAGTTTTTCGTTGAACCTTAACATGAGATGTATTTAAATTGGCTTACCCCCGCCAATTTTGCTATTTCTTCTCTAGTTGAACCTTAACATGAGATGTATTTAAATGGATTCCAAATATGGCATCTGCAACCTTGTCGGCAAGTTGAACCTTAACATGAGATGTATTTAAATGTATTGAGATTAGATTGTAATTCTAAACTTTCTTCCGTTGAACCTTAACATGAGATGTATTTAAATAAATGTTAATAATTTTGACTATAATCCTTGTACCTGTTGAACCTTAACATGAGATGTATTTAAATGACTTGCTAGAATGGACATGAAAAAGCAGCTTATGTTGAACCTTAACATGAGATGTATTTAAATTACTTGCTAGAATGGACATGAAAAAGCAGCTTATGTTGAACCTTAACATGAGATGTATTTAAATTAAACTATTCCATAAATATTATGGGTATGGGAAAAAGTTGAACCTTAACATGAGATGTATTTAAATCATAAATCGCACCAGCTTCTAGCATGTTCCAAGTCTGTTGAACCTTAACATGAGATGTATTTAAATATGCTACAGCCATAATCCCAACAAATATGCCCATACAGTTGAACCTTAACATGAGATGTATTTAAATGCATGTACAAGCTCCATAATCTTGTCACGGCCTATGTTGAACCTTAACATGAGATGTATTTAAATTACTTCCTTTCCATGGATTATTTTTTTGTATTTATCCGTTGAACCTTAACATGAGATGTATTTAAATCCTTTTCCCCGCCTACTGAATTCATGCGTATTTTCTGTTGAACCTTAACATGAGATGTATTTAAATAATTTAGAAAGTTATGGAGGGATTAACATGGATAAGTTGAACCTTAACATGAGATGTATTTAAATCATCTAGCTCTCTGCATAGTTTCATATTTTTTTATGTTGAACCTTAACATGAGATGTATTTAAATATTTTAGTGGGGTCTAATGGATAAAGTCCTTGTATAGTTGAACCTTAACATGAGATGTATTTAAATTCTTTGCTGTTCTGGATGAAATAAACTTGTTTAACTGTTGAACCTTAACATGAGATGTATTTAAATTATATCCTCCTATTCCAATGCATAAACACATATATTGTTGAACCTTAACATGAGATGTATTTAAATTACTTCTTAGTACATTCATTACAATACCTTTGTCCTGTTGAACCTTAACATGAGATGTATTTAAATCGGACGCCGCACTTGCTGCCAGCCCATCTACATGGGGTTGAACCTTAACATGAGATGTATTTAAATTTTACATAAAAATCTACTCTTATCCTCATAATGTCCGTTGAACCTTAACATGAGATGTATTTAAATCAACTTGGAATTAAGAATGTTAAATAAAGGAGCAATGTTGAACCTTAACATGAGATGTATTTAAATTTTTTAGGTATTACAAGTCTACATCTGCTGGATATGTTGAACCTTAACATGAGATGTATTTAAATATACTGGAATTTGAATGCAGTGGATTCCTTAAAGTAGTTGAACCTTAACATGAGATGTATTTAAATTAATTACTTATGGATGTTTTGCAGGCCATAGGAAGGTTGAACCTTAACATGAGATGTATTTAAATATAAACTTGAGGAACAACTTAAACAGCCAAAGGATAGTTGAACCTTAACATGAGATGTATTTAAATGACCTAAAGGAAAGCGGCGGAATAGAGGAAAACGCCGGTTGAACCTTAACATGAGATGTATTTAAATCTATGACATAAGGCTTTTTACAATATGGGCATCTGTTGAACCTTAACATGAGATGTATTTAAATGACTGTTTAGAAGCAGTTTTTTGTCGATTTTTGGAGTTGAACCTTAACATGAGATGTATTTAAATGCTATTGCATAGCTATCCTTTGGCTGTTGTAGCTGTGTTGAACCTTAACATGAGATGTATTTAAATTAGATGAACGGAAAAGAAACAAGCCCGCGGCTCCAGGTTGAACCTTAACATGAGATGTATTTAAATATTATATCCGTGTACGTATTTTCCCTCCTTTCGCGTTGAACCTTAACATGAGATGTATTTAAATTGCCTCCAGCTCCTTTCTTAGTAGGTTCAAGGCTTTTCGTTGAACCTTAACATGAGATGTATTTAAATTTTATTATATTCGTGGCTCTTTCTACCATGTCACTTGTTGAACCTTAACATGAGATGTATTTAAATACAGCCACATCTAACGTAACTGAAGACCAGAAAGCAGTTGAACCTTAACATGAGATGTATTTAAATCTAGCATTAAGTAACCTGATTCAGTTATAAGAAATCGTTGAACCTTAACATGAGATGTATTTTGTGCTTATGTTAATATTGGTGTAAATTAGATGTTTTAAGAAAAATTTTTTATATATTATTTTTATATATTATCAGAAAACTAGTAAAATATTTTTATAAATAGTTTGATTGATTTTGTACTGTCGACCCTCAATAGAGCAAAAATTGCCGGAGGTCGACGATTTTTATATCTGCAGTTAATTGGCGGCCTGGGATTGATTTTTGGAATTCTTCAAAAGATTTTCCTGTATATTGCAATTTTGGACAGGCTGGTGTATTCTGTATTTGATGGGTTTTAGGATACCTAGTAAGGAATTGAAACCCTCCTAGAGATTTATATAAAAAATAGGGGCTAAAGGTTTTAGGATACCTAGTAAGGAATTGAAACAACTATTTGGGAAAGCTTTAGGATTTTGTGGATGCGAGTTTTAGGATACCTAGTAAGGAATTGAAACCTTCTGGCACTGCAGCTTCTGCATTTGCGTGCGACGTTTTAGGATACCTAGTAAGGAATTGAAACCCTCCCGCTCTCTCCATGTAGTTTTCCAAGTCCTCGTTTTAGGATACCTAGTAAGGAATTGAAACGCAACCGTAATGGCGTCCGTAAATAACGTGATAGCCTGTTTTAGGATACCTAGTAAGGAATTGAAACTCTTCTGGGGGCGTAAACATGACTTTGTAGAAAACGCCGTTTTAGGATACCTAGTAAGGAATTGAAACTATTTTTTGATACCCCACGGATGGTCTGTATGATTGTTTTAGGATACCTAGTAAGGAATTGAAACAATTTTGTATTCCTTTGGTAAAACTGGCGTCATCCAGTGTTTTAGGATACCTAGTAAGGAATTGAAACTTCATCTGGGTAGTATAGTTTTTTATGCTTCTGTCGGTTTTAGGATACCTAGTAAGGAATTGAAACAGAATAAAATATAATAAACTAGAATAGGTTTTTTGGTTTTAGGATACCTAGTAAGGAATTGAAACATAAGGAAGGCGCACGAAGAAACAAGAAATATGAAAAAGTTTTAGGATACCTAGTAAGGAATTGAAACCTTTCCATCATCCACCATTCGAGCGAGAACGCCCATTTGTTTTAGGATACCTAGTAAGGAATTGAAACTGCAACCAATGTATTCCCGTTCCCTACGACTGTAAGTTTTAGGATACCTAGTAAGGAATTGAAACCTCTTACTACGGCACCTACAACAGGGCAGGCAGTTGTTTTAGGATACCTAGTAAGGAATTGAAACTCCCTGCCGCCTTCGCGTTGGCAATATTTTGGTGATGTTTTAGGATACCTAGTAAGGAATTGAAACCTTGCAGTGCTCCCTTCATGCTCGCAAGCAATACAGTTTTAGGATACCTAGTAAGGAATTGAAACCAGTCACATCATCTGCTACGGACCTGTCCATGCCTAGTTTTAGGATACCTAGTAAGGAATTGAAACTATAGATGTCCACGTCTTTTCCTTCAAGCTGGTTTGTTTTAGGATACCTAGTAAGGAATTGAAACTTCAAATCACTGGCGTATTTTGCCATGTCATTGGCGGTTTTAGGATACCTAGTAAGGAATTGAAACTTAGTCTGCAATAATGACTGATTTTCAAGTGATCTTAAGTTTTAGGATACCTAGTAAGGAATTGAAACCAATAGCTATAGGCCCTTCTATTTTACGTAGTGCATGTTTTAGGATACCTAGTAAGGAATTGAAACATAGACAGGGACATGTAAAATGCCCCTTCCATAATGTTTTAGGATACCTAGTAAGGAATTGAAACCACAGCAGGCAATACCTGCGGTCGATTTATTTGCGGGTTTTAGGATACCTAGTAAGGAATTGAAACGCCACAATAGCGGGGTTATCACAGCTTCATGTTTGCTGTTTTAGGATACCTAGTAAGGAATTGAAACTGGAATTATCTAGCGTCGTGAATTCGAGGTTATAACTGTTTTAGGATACCTAGTAAGGAATTGAAACAATTTTTCTACCAACTCCTCTGTTGGTTTTCCTGTTGTTTTAGGATACCTAGTAAGGAATTGAAACCCCATAGAGAACCTAACCACATTATTGTTGTCTACTGTTTTAGGATACCTAGTAAGGAATTGAAACAACAAAAGGCTGCGTTTACTTAAAAGCCAAGTATCTGTTTTAGGATACCTAGTAAGGAATTGAAACAGGGTGTGTATAGCCAGAGAAAAGACCATAGATTGCCGTTTTAGGATACCTAGTAAGGAATTGAAACTGGATCGGGGCTGAACACAATAAAAGAAGCACAGGGTGTTTTAGGATACCTAGTAAGGAATTGAAACCTGTTGCCAGCGTCCCGGTTATACCAGATGCGAGAGTTTTAGGATACCTAGTAAGGAATTGAAACTTCAAGCAAGAGAGGGACAGAAGGAAGTAATTCAGTTTTAGGATACCTAGTAAGGAATTGAAACTCATCCAGCAGATATAGATGAAATCAGAATAAGTTAGAGTTTTAGGATACCTAGTAAGGAATTGAAACCAGAGAAGGGGGTAAAAGTACATGAGAACTAATATGTTTTAGGATACCTAGTAAGGAATTGAAACAGAATATACGCTATTTATTTGTTTTAGGGCACTGTGTTTTAGGATACCTAGTAAGGAATTGAAACAAGCAATAAAAAGTGATATGACGCAAGTTGAAATGGTTTTAGGATACCTAGTAAGGAATTGAAACATATAGGCATAGGTAGGGAACTTTATACAGCTCCGTTGTTTTAGGATACCTAGTAAGGAATTGAAACTTTTGTTTTCTATTAACAATATGATCTATATCTCTTCGTTTTAGGATACCTAGTAAGGAATTGAAACCTAGGGTTTTGTGCACAGGATGTTCCTGCTCATCTGAGTTTTAGGATACCTAGTAAGGAATTGAAACTATTTATTATATTGCATGAAATTATCTTTCCATTTCTGTTTTAGGATACCTAGTAAGGAATTGAAACTACTTTTGTTCAACTTCTTGTCCATCGCTATTATATATGTTTTAGGATACCTAGTAAGGAATTGAAACTTGTGAATGACTTAGACCAGGCGAATTGGTGTTTTAGTTTTAGGATACCTAGTAAGGAATTGAAACTTTTTTCTATCCGTAGCTGCTTGATGTGTAATCCCAGTTTTAGGATACCTAGTAAGGAATTGAAACATTGTGGGTATTTGCCCACAAAACAAATAATGGGCGTTTTAGGATACCTAGTAAGGAATTGAAACTAATCCACTGTAATTATAATAGGCTTGCTTATTCCTGGTTTTAGGATACCTAGTAAGGAATTGAAACCAACAACCAAGGTATTTTTTAATGAAGAAGGGTATTGGTTTTAGGATACCTAGTAAGGAATTGAAACTCACCTGCTCCCAAGGTTTCATAATAAATTTTGTACGTTTTAGGATACCTAGTAAGGAATTGAAACTTTGTCTATACGTGGTTTGCTGTCCGAATACAATGGGGTTTTAGGATACCTAGTAAGGAATTGAAACCAACGAATACGGAGAAGCATTTTCCGAGAACAGAGAGAGTTTTAGGATACCTAGTAAGGAATTGAAACTTTAAGTTGGCAAATATACCCACGACGTCACCGTCAGGGTTTTAGGATACCTAGTAAGGAATTGAAACCTTCCCATCATCCACCATTCGAGCGAGAACGCCCATTGTTTTAGGATACCTAGTAAGGAATTGAAACTAGAGAACAAAACAAATGGATGCATAAGCCCACAGTTTTAGGATACCTAGTAAGGAATTGAAACAGTACCTAAACCCCGACAAAGATTTTAGATGGGTGGTTTTAGGATACCTAGTAAGGAATTGAAACTAGAGACAGCTAACGGAAAACCAGTTCTGATATTCTATGTTTTAGGATACCTAGTAAGGAATTGAAATTTAGTTGGGTGGGCGGCAAACGCCTACTCAGAGAGGGTTTTAGGATACCTAGTAAGGAATTGAAACTAGCTTTGTAATATTTATATTCCATATGTGTGTAATAGTTTTAGGATACCTTAAGGAATTGAAATTCTATATCGCTGTTATTTCTCACTTCGATTTTATCTGATTTTAGAATATCTATAAAGAATTGAGAGCTATTTTATGGACAAGTGGAATATGGCCTGTAAGCTGATCTTATATTGCCTATAGGGAATTGAAATTTATGGTAGCAAGTATATGATACTAATTTCCATATTAACTTGAAAACTAACATAACTAAACTAATCTATTTATATAAGATTTTCACTATCAATCTCCCTCATTGAAAGAATTAACGATAGTTTCAGGCTCACATCAAAACATTCCTTATTTAATTTATCTGATCACTTATTACTTTATTGTGCATTTCTATAAGCTTATCGAAATTATTTTTACATATTTCATTATTAATACTTTTTAAATTGTCATTTACATTCATTGTTGGGAATGTACTGTACAGATCTCTCTGTACTTTTTATTTTTTCAATTTTCAATATATATTTTAATGGTTTTTTCCAGATACACTGCAAATTATACAACAAAGGTGGCTTTTAGTTCATAATAAAAGAATTCTACTTTTTAGTTTAGGATATTTTTCTCTTGTGTGAATTTTGATAGAACAAAACTTGGTGATAATAGGGTAGTTTAGCGGATTCAAAAATATGCAAGAATATTAAGGCAATAATATATTATAAAAACTGACACTTACTTTTTAGTAGGTGCTTTTATTTTGAAATTTTATCTAAATATAGGAATTCAAGATGCTGTGATGCTAATATGAACTGATACGAAAAGTTTATTTGCCGCTTATGTGATGTAAACAACCGCTTGTAGAAAACCGATATACAAAAGGGATCGTTCTATATATACTATAATTGCAAAGAAAAAGGGAAGTGAAATGATGCAGGTTGAAATAAAGATCGATAAATCTTGCAAGGAGTCTAAAATTATAATTTTAACTAACAGGATTACGGATGAAGTAGATGAGTTGATTAAAAAACTTTCGGATACACGTCCACAGACTATAGCAGGTTTTAGGGACGGTACTCTGAAAATACTTGCTCATGACAACATTGTCCGCATTTTTGCGGCAAATCGAAAAATATATGCACAAACGGAAAAAAGTGAATACTTGCTTCGACTGAGGCTTTATGAACTTGAAGAAAGGCTTGATAAAAATACCTTTGTGAGGATATCAAAATCGGAAATTATAAATTTAAGGAAGGTTGAAAATATGGATTTGAATTTCAGCGGTACAATCTGTGTGAAATTATGCGGTAATATTACAACGTTTGTTTCCCGGCGTTATGTTTCCAAAATTAAAAAAGTATTAGGAATTTGAGGTGATTTATATGAAAAACAAGGCTATTGTGAGGGGATTTTTAGGGTTTCCCATTGGAGTTTTCATCAGTTATACCATAACAATTGTAATATCTTTAGTTCTGGCACAGGGTTATTATTCACCTGCCTCCCCCGAACTGGTGTCACAGTGCGGGAGCCAGATAAATGCAGTTGTCCTGCAGTTTATCCTGTCAGGTTTATTAGGTGCCGTTTTGGGGGCAGGTTCTGTAATATGGGAAAATGATGATTGGAGCTTTCCCAAGCAGTCTATTATACATTTTGTCATAACTTCTCTTACAATGTTACCGATTGCTTACTTTTCACATTGGATGGAGCACACGTTTGCCGGTATTGCAGGTTATTTTATCATATTTCTGGCAATATATATTGCAATATGGATAACACTATATGGTGTATGGAAACACAGTATCAAACAGATTAATGACAAATTGAAGAATGGATAATTTAATAATATCCAAAATAACGTAAGTAAAATTATAAATAAAATATTCTAAAAAGTATTGACTAATTGACAACTTATGCTATAATAATAATTAGTTGATAGAGATTATTAATAGATTATAAATCTTATTATATAAATGGAGGTATTGATTATGAAAAATGAAAAGAATTTGAAAGCTCAGGAAAGATTATACGAGGATGTTATAGATAAAAAAGTTATATTTGCAGCGGAGGACGACGATGTAGCATTAAATTGTGATGGTGAACCGTGCAACTTCTCTTATAATAGAGATTTACTTGACAATTAGTACAATAAAATAAAACACTCCTATAATACTAAGCATAAATTTCTGGGGCAGCTGAAAAAGCTGCCCGTTTTTTTATATTCAATAAAAAATTGCAGCAAAAAGGAAATGCCGTTCAAACTATATTCTAAAAATAGCTTGGCAGCATTTCCTTCTATTTAAGTAGTTAAATATCGATCTTACGACTACATTTCCTTGTCCAATTTTTTTATCATATTTTCAATCTCAGGTATGATGTAGTCATCTGTTTTTTTCACAATTTGACCATTCTTGACTACCATGTAAGGACTGCCCAAATAATTTAAATTTTCAATGGGGTCTCCATCTACTACAATAAAATCTGCATATTTTCCGGATTCCAGGGTACCGACTTCTTTGTCTATGCCTAGTATTTCAGAATTGGATTTAGTTGCATGCATTATAGCTTGTCTATTTGTAGTTCCTCCATCTCTGACATGGAGTTTTAATTCCTTCCATGTACCGTAGTGAGTTACATAAGGCATGGCGGCATCTGTACCAAGTGCTGTCCTGATTCCATTTTTGAGGGCCGTTTTAAAACCTGAGCTCATACGTTTTTCTATTATTTTACCGTTGGCAAATTGTATGTCAGTCAGTTTAGTGTATTTTGTACTGAGTCCTAATATATAATATATAGTGAGAAAAGTGGGTGCAAGAGAACTGTATCCTCTTAAAGATCTAGGGTTGTGTTTAAATAGGGAAATTACCTCATCGTCCATTTCAGCACCATGCTCTATGGTGTCCACTCCAGCTCTGAGAGCTTCCTTCAATCCCTTAGTACTTTGGCAGTGGCTTGCTACTAGATAGCCTGCCCTATGTGCCTCATCGCATATTGCTGCAATCTCATCATAGGTCATTTGAGCTCTTCCAGCTTCGCCTATTTTTTTAGAATCGGTGACTCCTCCGGTATTGGCTATTTTTATTAGATCGGTGCCATTGTATATGTGTTCTCTAACTTTTTTTCTCCCTTCCCAGGGTGAGTCTATGGCTTGGGATATAAATTTATACCCATGACCTCCCGTTATGCATATCATAGGACCTGCGCACAGCATTGTCGGCCCAACTTCCGGGCTGTTTTTTATTTCATTTTTTACTTCTATGTCGTAATAAAAGGGATCCCCGACGCTTCGAAAAGTGGTTACTCCTGCATGAAGTGCCGCCATTGCATTTTTTTTCATGGTTTCCTTGATCAGGTGTTTTCCAAGTGAAGACTTCATGTATTCCAAATTTTCATCTGGAGTTCTTTTTAATTGTTCTGGTGAAGTTGGGCTTCCATCACCAAAAAGGTGTGCGTGGGCATTTATAAGCCCTGGAAGTACATATTTGTCTTTTAAGTCCACAATTTTGCAATTATTTGGAATGCTCACTTCATCTTTATTCCCCACAAATTTTATTTTCCCCTTTCCATCAGCAGTTTCCACCAGTATTGTACCTTTTCTTACAGTATCTTTATCTTTTTCAAATTTTCCATCGATAATATTACAGTTAATAAAAGCACGAATATTGTTTCGTTTGTTCATAATAATAGCCCCTTTTTCATTTCTCTTTTTTGATTTACAAGTATAAATATTATTATAAATATTATATTATAAAGAGAAGATTTGTTTATGTGCTATTTTAACACATTGTATTGTAAAAGTTAATAGTAGATTGCTGTGAAATTTTAAGGCTATTTTAAGGATCAAAATATAATATAACAATATACCAACGCTTCTTAAATAAAAAAGTATTAATTACATTAGTGTCTGTGGCTGCAGGGCACTGTAAACTTAAATGCAGCCTCCATTAAATTATCTTTATTGTTTTTTAAAGTGGACATCCTATTTGGGGATGTCTGTTTTATTTTTGTGTGGGAAGTATTGTTTTGCAGAAAAGAAATAAATAAATTGAAGAAATATAGAAGTATTTGAGTTCCTGTGATAAAATTAACCTGTAAGTGGTAATACCATTATACCAATACCCTGTTTTTTTGGTGCTAATAAATATATTGTTTTAATATGGGATATATTAAATTATAAAATAGAGAGGAAGATCTATTTATGCCAATAGTCAAATTACCTTATAATAAAAAAACTGTTGAAGTTGAAATCGATAATAAAAATTTTGCTGCAGTACTTGAACCAGAGCAGTTCAATTGTGAGACTGGGCTTACAGAAGAGAAAATAGTGGAAAAATCCCTTGATAATCCAATAGATTCTCCAAAATTGGAGAAACTGGTCAAAGGTAAAAACAACATGGTTATAATAAGCAGCGATCATACAAGACCACTCCCGAGTAAAATTACGATGCCCATACTTTTAAGGAGAATAAGAAGGGCAAATTCTGACATTGATATAAAGATTTTAATTGCCACAGGATTTCACAGAGCTACTACGAGACAGGAACTTATAGATAAATTTGGGAGTGAGATAGTTGAAAATGAAAATATAGTGGTGCATGATTCAAGAGACAGAAATAAATTGGTTAAAATAGCCAGCTTTTCTTCTGGATGGGATCTTGAAATAAATAAAGTGGCGGCGGAAACGGAACTTTTAATTGCGGAGGGACTTATAAAATCTCATTTTTTTGCGGGATTTTCAGGAGGAAGAAAGAGCATACTGCCGGGAATATCTTCTGCGAAAACGATTATGTCCAATCATTGTGCTGAATTTATAGCAAGTCCCTATGCCAGAACTGGCAACCTTAGGAATAACCCGGTTCATGAAGATATGCTCAGGGCTGCAGAAAAAGCAAAATTGGCCTTTATATTAAATGTAGTTACAGATAAAAATAGAAAGATAATAAATGCCTTTGCAGGTGACTGCAAATTGGCCCATGAGAGAGGCTGCAAATTTGTTAAAAAACTGTCGGAAGTCAAAAAGGTGGAAGCGGATATAGTTATTTCCACTAACGGGGGATATCCTCTGGATCAGAATATATATCAGTCTGTTAAGGGAATGGTGGCTGCTGAGGCGACTTGCAGAAAGGGTGGTGTGATTATAATGGTAGCTGCCTGCAATGACGGCCATGGCGGACAGGCATTTTATGATAATCTGGCAAATGTAAAGACACCTGAGGAATATTTGAAAAAGGTTTCTAATGTTTCAAGGAGGGATACAACGCCGGATCAGTGGGAATCGCAGATGCTGGCCAGAATATTGAGTGAGCATACTGTAATTTTAGTTACAGATATGTGTGATCCTGAAATTATAGAGAATATCCACATGTTGCATACTTATACCGTGAAAGAGGCCTTGAATAAAGCCTATGATATTTTGGGAAAAGATGCAAAAGTTACCGTTATACCGGATGGTGCAGGTGTAATTGTAGGATAAAGTGCGGTGCTGTCATTTACCTTTGAGAAAATCAAATGGTAGATGACAGCTGCTTTATTGAAGTGATATCTTCTTTTGAAGTATAAAAAATCACTTTACAGAACAGACGTTCCATGATAATATTAAGAAAAGAATGGAAGTGGTATTGTGGATGTTTTTGATAAATTGAGAATTCTCACTGATGCTGCAAAGTATGATGTGTCATGTACTTCCAGTGGAGTTAATAGAAGAGCACAAGCCGGTGGGATAGGAAGTTCCGCTGCCTGTGGAATATGCCACAGTTTTTCGGCGGATGGAAGGTGCATTTCACTTTTAAAAATCTTGATGACGAATGTCTGTGTCTATGATTGCAAATACTGCGTAAACCGCCGTTCAAACGATGTTCCAAGGACTTCCTTTACACCGTGTGAATTGGCCGATCTGACCATGAATTTTTATCGCAGAAATTATATAGAAGGTCTTTTTTTAAGCTCTGGTGTGATCAGAAATCCAGACTATACCTGTGAACTAATGATCAGAGTACTTGAAATTTTAAGAAATGATTATAAATTTTTTGGATACATACATGTGAAAGCTATTCCCGGAGCTGATAGCAGGCTTGTACATCAGCTTGGTATTTTGGGAGACAGAATGAGTGTAAATATTGAGCTTCCATCGCAGAAAAGTCTGAAACTTTTGGCGCCGGATAAGTCAAAACACTCCATTTTAACCCCTATGGGATATATTAGGGACTGCATAAGGCAAAATTCAAAAGATACTGTAAGATATCGTCATGCATCCGGATTTGCACCGGCGGGCCAGAGCACCCAGATGATCATAGGTGCTACTCCTGATACCGATTTCCATATCTTGAACCTGGCCGAAGGTCTTTATAGGAAATATAAACTCAAGAGGGTGTTTTTTTCTGCCTACATACCTGTGTCTGAAAATTCACTGCTCCCCAAAGTGAACACCAGGCCGCCTCTTTTGCGGGAACACCGGCTGTATCAAGCTGATTGGCTTTTAAGACATTATGGATTTAAAGCCGGTGAAATTTTGGATGAAAGACACCAGAGTTTTGATCCGTACATAGATCCTAAATGTAACTGGGCGTTGAATCATAGAGAATACTTCCCTGTAGAAATAAATAGGGCACCTTATGAAAAATTGCTCAGGGTTCCTGGAATTGGCGTGAAAAGTGCAAAAAGAATTGTAGCTGCCAGAAAGGATTTTTTATTGAGCTTTGAATCACTTAAAAAATTGGGAGTTGTACTTAAAAGGGCACAGTACTTTATTTTGTGTTCAGGAAAAATAATGGATGGACTGACTGTGGAGAAGGATTCCGTCATAAGGGCACTTATGTCCAAAAATTCATTAAACAGATATTATAAGGATTTTACCTCTGGGGTAAAATATGAGCAGCTGTCTTTTTTATAAGGAGAGGAATACATATGATTGAAAAATCAAGTCTTATATATGAATATGATGGAAGTTTTGAAGGTATCATGTGCTGTGTATTTGAAAGTTATTATAAGAGAGAAATTCCCATGGATATTATATCTTCTGACAGATTTCAGACTACTTTTTTTCCTGTGAAGGAAATTGAGACTGATTTGAAGAAATCTACCAGAGTAATTAAGTCCATACCTGAAAAAATAGGGAGCTCTGCCCTGGAACTTTTAAAATATGCTTTTTTAACTTGTATGCCCCATAAAGAATTGAACATGCTTATGTTTTTGAGAAAGGGATTTCATTATGGGCCGCCGATTATGTACATGTTTAAAGATGAGCATGTAGATAAAATGCTCAAAGCTGTAAGACATTTAAAAAATGAAAGCCATCTCCTGAAGGGGTTTATAAGATTTTCTATTTTGGGAGGCATCCTTGTATCACAAATCGGGCCTAAAAATTATGTACTTCCACTTATTGCAGGGCATTTTTGCAGAAGATATGCGGGTGAACATTTTCTGATTCATGACAAAACCCACAATATGGCACTTGTATATAGACCCCGCCAGTATGCTGTTGTTCCTATGTGCAATTTTAAAATGGCAGAGCCGGACAGCCGAGAGAAGCATTTCAGAAAATTATGGGAGCTCTTTTATACCACTGTTGAGATCAAAGATAGGAGAAATTTTAAATATAGAAGAAGCAATATGCCCAAGCACTACTGGAAATATATGACTGAATTTCAAAAAGGCAGCTATTTCAAAGACAATGAATGATCTTTGAATGAAAGATTGATGTGGTGCAGCATAGAAATTGCAATATACAAAAGGAGGAGACGGGTATGAACCTTGATTGTGAAAAACTGATTTTGAAAGCCTTTCAGGGGAGAAAAAACGCCTATGCGCCTTACTCGGGCTTTAAGGTGGGTGCAGCTGTATTAACACAAGGTGGAAATATATACACCGGTTGTAATATAGAGAATGCTTCTTATGGAGCTAGTAATTGTGCGGAGAGGACTGCCATATTCAAAGCAGTGTCTGAAGGACATAAAACTCTATATGCAATTGCCATAGTTGGGGCGGAAGATAAATATACATATCCCTGCGGCATCTGCAGGCAGGTGATATCGGAATTTGCCTCACCGCATATGAAAATAATTCTGGCCAAAAATGAAAAGGAGTATATTGTCAAGACACTTGATGAAATTTTTCCTGGAGCTTTTACCAAAAAGAATTTGTTATAAAGTATAATAGTAGAGAAGAGGTGGTTTGTCTTATGAATATTGCTAAATTAATTGATCATACTGCACTTAAACCTGATACTACGAGAGCTCAGATACTTCAGCTTGTAGAGGAAGCTAAAAAATATGGATTTGCCTCTGTCTGTGTAAATCCCAAATGGGTTGGACTTGCAAGCGATGAACTAAACGGCAGCGGAACAGCTGTGTGTACAGTAATAGGTTTTCCTCTGGGGGCAAATACTACCAAGACAAAGGTGTTTGAAACTGTGGATGCCATTGGGAATGGAGCGCGGGAAGTGGATATGGTTATTGATATAGGAGAATTGAAAGATAAAAATGATGTTTATGTGGAAAAGGATATAAGCAGTGTAGTAAAAGCTGTCGGCGGAAAGGCACTGGTAAAGGTAATTATTGAAACCTGCCTTTTAAATCATGAAGAAAAAGTCAGGGCCTGCAGAATAGCCAAAAAATCAGGTGCGGATTTTGTAAAGACTTCAACTGGATTTTCAAAGTCGGGAGCTGCAGTTGAAGATGTAAGTCTGATGCGCAGTGTAGTTGGAGATGATATGGGAGTCAAAGCCGCAGGAGGCATTCATACCAGAAAGGAAGCTGTTTGTATGGTTAAAGCAGGTGCAAGCCGTATTGGAACGAGTTCTGGAGTTTCCATCATGGAAGGTTAGATTTATTGGAGAAAAGAGGTAATTTATAATGAAACCATTTAAGAGGGTGCACATCATAGTCATGGATTCGGTCGGCATTGGTGAATCACCTGATTCCGGAGAATTCGGAGATTTTGGTGTAAACACCCTGAAACATATTGCCGAAAAGAAAAATGGGCTCTGTATGCCCAATATGTCATCCCTGGGTCTTTCCAATATTTACCCGATTAAGGGTGTGAAAGAAGCTGCTGTGCCAAAAGCTTATTTTGGAAAAATGCAGGAAGCTTCCCGTGGAAAAGATACCATGACAGGACATTGGGAGATGATGGGGCTTTATATCGACAAGCCTTTTCATGTTTTTCCCGATGGTTTTCCTAAGGAGCTAATTGATAAAATTGAAAAATTCTCAGGGAGAAAAGTCATAGCTAACAGGCCTGCCAGCGGAACGGAGATTATAAAGGAACTGGGGGAAAGACAGCTTGAAACCGGTGAACTCATTGTATATACCTCAGCGGATTCTGTGCTTCAAATTGCAGCCCATGAGGATGTTATACCACTTGAGGAGCTTTATAGAATATGCAGGTACTGCCGCGACATAACTAGAGATGAACCCTATGCCCTGGGAAGAATCATTGCCAGACCTTTTGTTGGAAAAAGTGCAGATACTTTCAAGAGGACTTCCAACCGCCATGATTATGCTCTGAAACCTTTTGGAAGGACGGTGTTGAATTATTTAAAAGAAGCCGGACTGGACTGCATTTCAATTGGCAAGATTTCGGATATTTTTGACGGTGAGGGTATTACCAGGGCAATAAGAAGCAAAAACAATATGGATGGAATGGATAAATTGGCTGAATTGATGGATGAGAAATTTCACGGCATCAGTTTTATAAATTTGGTTGATTTTGATGCGGTTTATGGCCACCGCAGAAACCCAATAGGTTATGGAGACGCCCTGGAAGCTTTTGATAAAAGGCTGCCGGAAATTTTTCAAAAATTGCAGGAGGATGATTTAATGGTGATCACTGCAGATCACGGAAATGATCCTACTTATAGTGGAACAGACCATACCCGGGAATTTGTACCGCTTCTCGTTTATTCAAAGAGATTTAAAGGCGGGAGGAATCTTGGAATACGCAGGACATTTTCTGATCTGGGCGCCTCAGTTGCAGATAATTTCAAGGTACAGATGCCTGAGTATGGAAAGAGTTTTTTGGATGAATTAAAATAAGGGGTAATGGAAATGAGAATGGTAGATATAATTTCAAAAAAAAGATATGGTGGGCAGCTCAGCAGGGAAGAGATTGATTTCTTTATAAGAGGTTATACTATGGGAACAATTCCGGATTACCAGGCCAGTGCCCTGGCTATGGCTATCTGTTTCCAGGGTATGGACTACAGGGAGATGGCGGATCTGACGATAGCAATGGTAAAATCCGGCGAGACAATTGATCTATCCAGGATAAACGGTGTGAAAGTCGATAAACATTCCACCGGCGGTGTGGGAGACACTACTACTCTTGTGCTTGCCCCCCTGGTTGCGTCTTTGGGTATACCGGTTGCCAAGATGTCCGGCCGCGGATTGGGATATACGGGTGGAACCATTGATAAACTGGAATCCATTGAAGGGTTTCATGCGGAAATCACAGAGAATAAATTTATTCAGCTGGTAAATGACAATAAAATTGCAGTCATGGGCCAAGCCGGAAATCTTACTCCTGCAGATAAAAAATTGTATGCCCTCAGGGATGTAACAGCTACTGTGGAATCCATCCCGCTCATTGCCAGCTCCATAATGAGCAAAAAAATTGCAGCAGGAGCCGATGCAATAGTGTTGGATGTTAAAGCCGGCTCCGGAGCTTTTATGAAGAATGATGAAGATGCGGAAAAACTTGCCCGTGCCATGGTGAGGATAGGAAATAGACTGGGGAGAAACAGCATGGCTGTGATTTCTGACATGTCACAGCCGCTGGGTTTTGCTGTGGGAAATTCCCTTGAAGTAAAAGAAGCCGTTGATACTTTGAAGGGCAAAGGACCTCATGATCTTGAGGAATTGGTTTTAACATTGGGAAGTCATATGGTGCTCCTGGCTGGAAAGGCGGACAATACGGATGAGGCCAGAGAAAAACTTGTTGAATCTATAAAAAGTGGCAGGGCCTTGGAAAAATTCAAGAGCTTCGTTAAAAATCAAGGCGGGGATTCTTCAATTGTGGACAGTCCTGAAAAACTGCCCCAGGCAAAATATAAAATTCCCGTACCTGCTGAAAGGGACGGTGTAGTTTCACATATTTCGGCGGGAGGAATTGGCATCTCTACTATGCTTCTAGGTGCAGGCAGATCTACAAAAGAAGACAGTATAGATCCCTCCGTGGGTGTTGTACTTCGCAAAAAAATAGGTGATAGAGTGAAAAAAGGGGATGAGCTTTTGATGATATACTCCAATTGCCGGGATGTGGATGGTATAGCAGGTAGGATTCGCAGGGATATAAGTATTGACAGCAGTGCTGAAAAACCAGAATTGATACACAAAATCATCACAAAATAAATAAAAAAAGACACAAAAGAGTTTTGCTGATTGATATGACCCCAATAAGTTAGACTTATTGGGGTCATATCAGATTTTGTGTCTTTTTTATTCGTATTAGATAAATAGATTTACATTTGAGTCCTCGGCTCTGCCTAAATAATAGCCAACTCCGCCTACTTTGATGCCGTCTATGAGTTCTTCTTTTTTAATGCCCATGACATCCATAGACATCTGGCAGGCTACTATTTCCGCACCGTCATCTATAGCCGATTTAATCAGGTCTTCGAGGGAATTTATGTTTTTATTTTTCATAACTTTTCTTATCATTTTTGGACCCATTCCCATCATATTCATTTTGGATAATTTTAATTTTTTACTTCCCCTTGGCATCATAAATCCAAACATGGAATCCATAAAGCTTTTCTTTACGGGTACTTTTTTGTTTTTCCTCAGGATATTCAATCCCCAGAAGGTAAAGAACATGGTAACTTTTTTACCCATTGACATAGCTCCATTTGCTATGACAAAAGATGCTATGGCCTTGTCTAAATCACCGCTGAATACAATTATTGTTTTATTATCTTTTACAGTTACAGGTGCATTTTCTACTTCGACTTTAGCACTTTTTTTTTTGATAAGGGCGGTTATATTGCTTTTATCCTTGTTTAGATCAACAAGCTCATTATTTGTCCTCTGGCACCATGCTTTTATATCTTCATAAAAACCAGGATCAGAGGCGATTACTTTGAGGATCTGCCCTTCTTTTAAATCATCCATTGTTTTTTTAACCTGCATGAGAGGTCCTGGGCAGCACAGCCCGCAGGCATCAAGGCTTTTATCATAATTTGATTTATCTAAGGCTATCTCCTCTTCTTTTACAGTGTGTGTATTGGAATCTGAAAGCTTTCTCTGGGGAGTGTTCCTGTTTTTGTCCTGTTTTGGCGGAGAAAAACTTAAGGCAGATATGCTTTTATATCCTCCGGTTATGTTTTTAACCTTGAACCCGTATTGGGAAAGTATTCTTGAGGCAATATACCCCCTGAGCCCGACCTTGCAGTATGCAATGATCTCTTTATTTCTATCCAGCTCGCCTAGCCTTTCTCTTAAATTGTCCACAGGTATGTTTATGGCTCCTTTGAGGTGGCCGCTGTTAAATTCTATACTTGAACGTACGTCCAGAAGAGTGGTGTTTTCCATGTTATAGTTTAGAAATTCCGTTGGGGTAATAGAATCCACTTTACCGGAAAGGACGTTCTCTGCCACAAAACCAGCCATATTCACCGGATCTTTTGCCGAAGAAAATGGAGGTGCATAACATAGCTCAAGTTCAGTCAAATCTGATACTGAACCGCCGAGCCTCATTGTTGCGGCAATTACGTCGATCCTCTTGTCAACTCCGTCGTAGCCTATTGCCTGTGCACCCAGAATTTTACCCTCGCCGTTGAATATAAGTTTTATGGAAAGAGGCAGGGCACCAGGATAATATGATGCATGGGAAACTGGATGGATATATATAACTTTGTAGGGTATATTGAATTTCTTCAAAGTTCTTTCGTTATTTCCAGTACTTGCAGCAGTTAAACCAAAAATTTTGATTATTGCAGAACCCTGGGTTCCTTTATATATTGAATTTAATCCTGCTATATTGTCGGCGGCTATCCTTCCCTGTTTATTTGCAGGTCCGGCAAGCGGTACTGCAGTTTTTTGCTTGTTTATCAAATCCACAACTTCCACTGCATCTCCCACAGCGTAGATATTTTCGATATTTGTCCTCATTTTATTGTCAACTACTATGTGTCCTTTGGTTCCGAGCTTTATTTTGCTGTTTTTTATAAAGTCTGTATTTGGAGTTACCCCAATAGCCAATATGGCCAGATCGGCAGTGAGTTTTGTATTGCTGTTTAAAGTGACTTCAATATTTTGCCCATTGTCCTTGAAAGATTTTACTCCATCATTTAATACCAAATCTATACCGTTTTCTACAAGTTCCTTTTCGGCCATAACTGTCATGTCTGAATCAAAAGGAGCCAAGATGTGTGGAGCTGCTTCAACCACGCTAACTTTGAGTCCTCTTTCCTTGAGGTTCTCTGCCATTTCGATTCCCACATATCCTCCGCCTATTACTACAGCACTGCCCGCATTATTTTTATCTACTGAGGATTTTATATTGTCCGTGTCAGGTATATTTCTCAAGGTAAAAATCCTGCTGCTGTCTATGCCGTCTATTTTTGGCCTTACAGCTTTTGTGCCGGGAGACAGTATAAGGTAGTCATAACTTTCCTCATAAGTCCTGCCGCCCTTTTCTTTTACTTTTACCGTATTTTTGTCCGTATCTACATTTGTGACTTTACTGTTTACTCTTACATCTATATTAAATCTGGCATGCATGCTTTCCGGTGTCTGTACCAGGAGCCTTTGTCTTTCCTTAATTTTTTCGCCTATGTAATAAGGCAGCCCGCAGTTTGCAAAGGATATATAATTGTCCTTCTCAAACATTATTATTCTGGCATTTTCATCCAGCCTTCTAAGTCTTGCGGCCGCAGAAGCTCCTCCTGCCACTCCTCCTACAACTAATATTTTTTTACTCATATAAATCCCTCCTGTTTTTTAGATTTAAATTAAAGTTTAAAATAAAACTTCCATCAATTTAATAACCAAGGGGCTGCATATTCTATAGTTGATTTCGAGTCCGTTTCTCCTGCCTTCTATAATTCTCGCAGCTTTTAATTTTTGTATGTGCTGTGATAGTGTGGATTGGGGTATTTCAAGACAGTGCTGCATATTGCTTACGTTGCATGTTCCTCTTTCCATCAGCCCCCTGACGATGCACAACCTAACAGGATGTGCCAGTACTTTGAGAATTTCAGCTTTTTCATTATATTCTGCAAAATCTTTATCCATAATCTTACCTTTCTAAAATGTATTTATATATCAATATATTTATATATTACAATATAACGATATATTAGTCAATACTTTTTTATCTGCCTTGACATTGTAAAAATAAAATATTATCATTTGATTATTACTGGCAAGCAATGCTGGCAAAAGGGGAAAGGGCGGCAGATTTTATGAAAATACTAAAAAAATTTTTACAGTATTATAGACCTTATAGATTTCTTTTTTACGCAGATATGTTTTGTGCACTTATAGTGTCACTGGTGGATCTTGCATTTCCTTTAATATTGGACTATCTTTCAAAAAATGTTTTTATAAAGGATAAAACAGTAATACTGAATTCCATATTATATGTTGGAATAGCTTTATTGGCACTGTATGTACTTAAATATTTCTGTCAGTACTTTATTGCTTCCTGGGGTCATATTATGGGTGCGAGAATGGAAAATAACATGAGGAGGGATTTATTTTACCACCTTCAGAGAATGTCTTTTTCCTATTATGATGAGAATAATACAGGGCAGATGATGTCAATACTTGTGTCAGATCTGTTTGACATATCTGAACTTGCGCACCACGGACCGGAAAATGTATTTATTTCTGCAGTTAAAATAATAGGTTCCTTTGCAGTACTTATGTTTATAAATTTCAGAATGACACTTATACTTTTGGCGGTAACTGTGATAATGGTGGTGTTCTCGTTTTACGAAAATAAAAAAATGCAGAGAATATTTTTCGATAATAGAAAAAAGATGGGAAATATAAATTCATCTGTTCAGGACAGCCTTCTTGGAATAAGAGTTGTAAAGTCTTTTGCCAATGAAGGAATTGAGAGAAAAAAATTTGATAAAAACAATAATGCCTACCGTATTTCAAGAGAAAAAAGCTATAAGGTAATGGGGAAATTCATAGCTGGAAATACTTTTTTCGAAGGACTTTTGTACGTGGTCATTCTTGTCAGCGGGGCGTTTTTTATAGCAGACGGTTCACTGAAGATACCGGATCTTGCCGTTTATGCCCTTTATATAAATATATTTATAAATCCCATAGACATACTTATAAATTTTGCAGAGCAGTTTCAAAAGGGATTTGCCGGATTTAAAAGATTTATGAGTATTCTGTCTGTAGAACCTGAAATAGTGGATAAAAAGGATGCTGTAACCTTGGAGAATGTAAGAGGTGATATAGAGTATAGAAATGTCTCATTTAGCTATAATTCGGAAAAACAGGTACTGAAAAATATAAATTTGAAGATAGAAGCCGGTAAGAAAATTGCATTTGTGGGACCTTCCGGGGGAGGCAAGACTACAATTTGTTCACTCCTTCCAAGATTTTATGATGTTTCGTCAGGTTCTGTGATGATAGATGGAAAAGATGTGAAAGACGTCACTCTTGAATCGCTGAGAAATTCTATTGGAATAGTCCAGCAGGATGTGTATCTGTTTTCCGGAACATTGAAGGAAAATATAGGGTATGGAAAACCCGAGGCATCTGATGAGAAAATAATAAGGGCAGCAAAGGAGGCCAATATCCATGATTATATAATGAGCTTGGACAATGGTTATGACACTTATGTTGGTGAAAGAGGGGTTAGGCTTTCAGGAGGCCAGAAACAGAGAATTTCAATTGCCAGGGTATTTCTTGAAAATCCCCCCATACTCATACTGGATGAGGCTACATCTGCACTGGATAATGAAAGTGAGAATTTCATACAGAAATCTCTTGAAAAACTGGCCAAAAACAGGACTACTATAGTCATCGCCCACAGACTCAGCACTATAAGAAATGCTGATGAGATAATAGTCATTGATGACGAGGGCATAAAGGAAAGGGGAAGTCACAGTGAGCTTCTCAAAAAAGGCGGTCTTTATGCTTACTATTACAATATGCAGTTTGAAGGGCTTGATGTAAGAGAATAAAAGCTTTTGCACCGCCAAGTTATTCGTGAGGAAGACTCTTTGAAAAAGATTTATGTCAAGGAGAGTACTGTAAGAAAGTTCGTAGATATTTTTGATGCATATAAATTTAAACACTGGAGATTCATCATCTCCAGTGTAAAGTAAATACCAATGTACCAATAGACAAATATTCTGGTTCATATGAAACTTTAAACATTTTAATAACTTAAGTACATTTGATATCCTTATATGAATAGGATGTGTAGAAATTAAATAATTATTCCGGTAATTTTAGAATCAAGGAATAGTGAATGTCAGAGAAATAATTGGACAGGCAAAGAAAGGCTGAAGAAGCACGCTGCAGTCATTTTTATCTTAAATATGGCACCTGGCTTTTAGCCGGATGTCTTTAAAATTTCACAATGTTTGCAAATAGTTAATTAATATGACACTAAGCTGTAATAGAAACCATATATACTTATAAGTGTCCTAAGGAAATAGACCTTAGCGAAAATAAATGTATTTACATATACAGAAAAGAAGTAGTGTAGTGGCAATTACCAAGCAGTGTCTGCGGTTGCAGGGAACGTTAAATTTAAATGCAACCGCCAGTAGATTCTTCATAAAATCGATCTCCCTTAAAATTATACAAAATAAGCACCCCGAGCAATGGGGTGCTTATTTATTTTATACACTTATTTAAGGCTATTTCATAATCAGTATTTCACTGACTCCAATGATTATGTTACAGATATGTGGACTGGAAAGTAATTTTAATTTAAAATAAATTAAGAGTTCTGGATTTTGAAATGGATCTTATCCTTAATATTTTCTTAAACTGTATAAAAATTTAGATAAAAATTCATGATTGTTCACAAATAGTTTATTATTATGAAATTAAGCTGTAACAAATATCTTATATAATAATAATTGTCATAGACAATGACATTTAATAGTCTGCGGCTGTAGGACAGTACAAACGTAGAATGCAGCTATCACATAATTGAATTTCATAGAACTCCTTTATTATTGTTGTGTAGGCACCCGATATCTTATTGGGTGCCTATATTCTATGCTTGCTTCAGAGGTATGCTGTGGTAAATGTTGTTCCTTTGGATAGATGTTTTGCATAGTATGATATTGTGAAAAAATTTTAACTGGAGGTTTTAATGTATCCTTATATGTATCCTAAAATGGGAATTATGCCAATGTGCCGCTATTGTAGAGTTAACAATAAAATGTTTAGAAATGACGCATCTAGTAGTGGAGGAGGCACGTCAACACAGCCTCAACCTATGCCCGACATGGATATGATGGAAAATATAGATTCGAACACTCAGGAGATTGTGAGCATGCTTGAACGCCATCATCCAGATATAATAAACAGGTTGATATGCTGTAACATGTCTATTGATGAGGTTAGGGAATATTTGAGTAAAGTGGTTAGGATGGCGCTTATGCACCATATGATGCACCAGATGTAGAATTCTAAGAATGTGTATCCCTGGGAATTTTGAGAAATTCAATTTATCCTTTGGGATATTTTTATTTTGGGTTTCTTCCATGTTGTTTTTTTATTGATATAGTAGTATAAATATATGTGTATAAGTTTAATTAATAATATTATTTTGGATTATATTTCTATTTTTGATATAGAGGCAGCTGAATTGGAGGGAGTTTATGCTGTATAAGAGGAATACGATAATAACATTGGTGGTTTTTATAGTTATGATGTTTGCCGGGTCTAAAGCAGTTAATGCTGAAGACCAAAGTCAGATTACAAATAGATTGTATGGTGTGGATAGATATTCCACAAATATGGACGTGGTAAACTATGGTTGGACAGGCCATTCTGAATATGCCGTTATAGTTTCAGGTGAAAATTTTCCTGATGCAATCTGTTCGACATCCTTGAGTGCCAAGTACAATGCACCTTTGTTTCTCACCGCTGGGGACACTTTAAATGCCCAAATAAAAGACAAACTTGAGGAGCTTGGTGTTAAAAAAGTATTTTTAATCGGTGGAACAGGTGTTATGTCCGACGGGATAAAGGATGAACTTATGCAGAAGGATATAGATGTTGAGAGGTTAGGTGGAAGTACTAGAATTGAGACCTCCATTGAAATTGCAAAAAAAGTTGAAGAAAACAAATTGGGAGACGAATTGTTCGTGGCCTCTTCAGAGGGATTTGCAGATGCACTTTCTGTTTCCGCTTATGCTGCAGGTAAAGCTGAACCGGTGCTTTTGACCCCAAGCAGCGGTGAACCGGAAGAACTTAAAAATTATGTAAGTACATTAAAACCTTCGAAAACTTATATTATTGGAGGACAAGCTGTTATGCCGGATAGTGTGGCTTCCTGTTTTGAAAATTATGAAAGACTCGGCGGTATAGACAGATATGAGACAAATGCACAAATATTGAATAAATTCTATGATCTTTCAAATACAAATAAAATATATATAGCAGCAGGAATTAATTATCCCGATGCACTTTCCATTTCTCCTCTGGCTGCCAGAGATAATTCACCTCTGGTTTTGGCCGGCGATAATATGTCCGAGAATCAGGTGAAGATGGTGAGGGACAATAGAAATACCTTGAAAGAGCGTATAGTAGTGGGCGGTGAATCTGTAGTTCCGGATTATCTTGTAGACAGGCTATTTGCAGATTCTGATGATATTACTCCAGAGAATTTTATAAATTCCTATAACGGGCAGCTGCCATCTGACGAATTGTCTGCATTTAAAAATCTGGCTCTGGGTTTTTCTCTGTATCCAAATGACAGCAGCTTGAAATCTGCATTTGATGAAGGTGCATCCCATTTACTGGACTCTGCCGTTAAGATACATAATGGTGGTAATTATGATAAGGCTTTGGATATTTATAATTATCTGCTCCAGTTGAAGGTTCAGCTTCCCGTGGAGGTTAAAACCAACGCCACCGTATTTAGGAACGTGGCATTGTCTAAGAATCCCATAGCAAGCAGATATGTTTATAAGGAAAGTTCCCAGGCGATAGTACAAAATGCCCTGGAAGAGTACAGCAAACTCAATTTTAATTTTGACAATCCAATTAAATACAGTGCCATGCAGGAGTATCTGAATTTTTCTACAAATGATCATTTTACAACTGATAAGCCTGATTCGCTGACTTTTGATGAAAACGGGATTCCTATGGTTATATACAGAGAATTTGGTACACAATATAATTATGTAACCATTTGCCAGTATGCTCTTTACCTTCATGCTAAATATTTACAGGGAGATACTTCTGCAGTTAATCAATTTATCAAATGTGCGGATTTTCTAGTAGATCACATGGACAGCGACGGCAGTTTCAGGTACAAATTTCCCTATTATTCCTATGAATCGCTCGGTATGGACTGGACTTCAAGCATGTCACAGGGAGAAGCTTTGAACGTTTTTTCACGTGCTTATGAGATAACAGGGGATTCCAAATACATAACTGCAGGTAATAAGGCCTTTAATTATTTGATAACACCTGTAAGCAGCGGAGGTGTCATGGATACGTTGGGTAGTTTTGAGCCTAAGTTCAAAAATGATATATTTTTTGAGGAATATGTAAATACGATACCGAGTTATACACTAAACGGATACATGTTTACATTACTTGGAATATATGATTGGTCACAGCTTGCCAGGCAGGTGTCAAGTATTGACGGCAGCAAGGCGGATTATTACTTTAATGAGGGAATCAAATCTTTAAAAATAATACTTCCCTATTATGACATAGGCGGTTTTACAAGTTATGACCTAGTTCATCTCATGACTTCGAGAGATGCCAACCCGGCTTTGGATTATCATAAAGTACATATAGATTTACTGGAAGCGATTTATTCTATAACCGGCGATGAATATTTCATGGACATGAGAAATCAATGGGTAAATTATATCAGCTTTACCCAGAAGAATTAATTTATTTGGAATTGGAAAATGCCTTGGCTTTTACGATATTTTCATAACAGGAAAATATGGGTATCCTAAAGCCATAGGCTGTAATTTTATATTTTTTGTTGACTCTAAGTCCGCCATATATGTCTTCAGAATTGAATTTTAATTCTAAAAAACTATTTGTATTTTTAAATACTTTTGTTTCTCCGTTTTCCAACTGGGTATATATCATATATGTGTTGTTGCTATTTTCCACTTTTGTATGTTTGTTGGCAATTGTAACTATATAAGTGCTTCTAAAGAAGTGGGGTATGAGTTTGAATGTGCCTGCTGCAGCGAGAATTACAGCTATAATTATTATTACTGTTCTGATTTTGAGTTTTAAAAATGATCTGTGATGTCTTGAATTATAAAAATATTTTTTCCTCATGAGATCTCCCTGATTTTAATGGATATTATATATTATTAATATTCTTTTTTATTGTATATTATGTTAAATTATATGTAGCAGTTTTGTGATATGTGGGAGGTGAAAAAATGGATAGGTACGTCATTGTCTGCGCAATAGGAGGTGCAGCACTGAAATTTCATGAAAAGCTAACCAGCAGTGTATGTTATAAATTTAATAAAAGACGAACTAAGCTGCCTGCGCATTTTACAATTAAAGCTCCCTTTGAAACCGATAGAATTGAAGATGTGGAAGATGTGCTGGAGAAATTTTCTGCAAGCAGCCACAGGACATCTATTGAGCTAAAAGGGTATGGCAGGTTTAGGCAGGATGTGGTCTATATGGCCGTAAACATGTCTCCTGAAGCAAAAAAAGTCCATGATGACCTTATATTTCAACTTGAAAAGATATCCTGGATGAAATTCAAAAGAAACGAGGGAAGGAACAAAGTATTTCACTGTACTATAGTCTCCAAAAAAATAAAGAATAATTTCGGGGAAATATGGAATTATGTAAATAAATACCCTTGTGATTTCAATGAGTATTTTGATAATATATCGCTTTATAGTTGGAAAAACAATACATGGGTACTGCTAAAAAGATATGAACTTGCTTAAAAAAATTATTGGAGGTATTTGTAGATATGGCCAAATAAGAATCCATTTGAAAAGGTACCAAATGTCCTTTCAAATCTGATATCCAGAGATCCGGAAGTTGTAGAGGCTTATGATGAAGATCCTCTTGTGCTGAAAGAAAGCAATGTCAAACTTCTGGGTGAAGCCTTTGTAAAGGGTTCAATCTGGATTAAAAATAATGTAAAAAAGTACAACTATCCTTGTCTTATACTCCATGGAGTATAAGACAAGGATAGTGACAAATGAAGCGTCAAAATGGCTTTATAAAAATATATCTTCTAAGGATAAAAATCTGAAGATATACCCTGGATGCTATCATGAAATTCTAAATGAAAAAGTTGAAAAGGATGAAGTCATAAATGACATACACAGGTGGATCGAGGAGAGAATATAAATAAAAAAGATGCTGACAGGTAAGATGCCTGCCAGCGATTTTTCAAGGCTTAAAGTTTGGATAATTCAATGGATTTTTGGGTTGCCTTTCTTATGGCTGAAATAACTGCATCCCTGAAGCCCTTTTCTTCAAGAGCTGCTACACCTTCGATGGTAGTTCCGCCGGGGGAGCATACCATGTCTTTTAAGACACCAGGGTGTTTTCCGGTTTCAAGTACCATTTTTGCAGAGCCAAGTACTGCCTGTGCGGCAAATTTATATGCCTGGTCTCTCGGCATACCGTCCAATACGGAAGCATCTGCCATGGCTTCAATGAACATATATACAAAAGCTGGTGAAGATCCACTTACTGAAGTTACTACATCCATCAGTTTTTCATTTACTATTTCTCCTTTTCCGAAACTTTCAAATATGTGCAGCACTTCTTTTGCTTCTTCTTTAGTTACTTTATCATTAGGACATATTGCAGCCATTCCTTCTCCCACAAGTGCTGGTGTATTTGGCATGACCCTTACGATCTTTAATTTCCTGCCGAACATTTCTTCAGTTCCTTTTATATCTCTTCCTGCAGCTATGGTTACTATCAGGACATTTTCCCTGACATGATCCTTTATTCCCTTTATAACTATTGGATATATATTGGGTTTTATGGACAGTATTAAAATGTCAGAGTTTTTCGCTACTTCATTATTGTCTGTGGTGATTTTGACTCCATAATTTTCAGATGCTTTTTTAAGACTCCTTTCATCTAGATCGCCTACTATTATGTTATCCGGAGCTGCAAGGCCTGCTTTGATTATTCCTCCCATCATTGCCTGCCCCATGTTTCCACAGCCTATAAAACCTATTATTTTATTCATGATTTTCCTCCTTGATAAATGTATTTATAATTTATTTTAACAAATGCATATTTATTAGCAAGCACATCCGTCAAAAGTCTGTTCTGTTCTCTGAATTATTTCATCCTGAAGTACTTTGTCCAGGTTGTTGAAATAGTCGCTGTAACCTGCCACACGTACGATTAGATCTTTATATTCATCGGGATGCTTTTGAGCTGCAAGAAGTGTTTCCCTGCTTACCACATTGAATTGTATGTGATGGCCATCCAGCGTAAAATAAGATCTTACCAGACTTGCCAGGTTGTTCAGCCCCACGTCTCCTTCTAATGCACTTGGATTGAATTTTTGATTCAGCAAAGTTCCTCCGGTTCTCAGGTGATCCATTTTGGAAGCTGACTTTATTACGGCTGTAGGACCTTTTGCGTCTGCACCTTTTTCAGGCGAGATACCTTCTGAAACTGGAGCCTGTGCCTTTCTGCCATTTGGAGTGGCACCCATAACCGCCCCAAAATAAATATGGCAGGTAGTTGGAAGCATATCTATCCTGTAGAGTCCACCTCGTCCATTTTTCCTGCCATTTACTTCATTGTAATAGGCATCGAATATCTGCTTCATTACGGCATCTGCATAATCATCATCATTGCCGTATTTAGGGGTTTTATTCTTTACAAGATTTAATATGTCTTCGTGTCCCTTAAAATTATCTTTTAATGCATCCATGAGTTGGCTCATTGTTATATTTTTTTTGTCGAATACCTGATATTTTATGGCAATCATACTGTCAGAAATTGTTCCTATGCCGACACCCTGGATATAACTGGTGTTGTACCTTGCTCCGCCCGCATTGTAATCTTTGCCATTTAATATGCAGTCACTGATTATCGTAGACAAGAATGGTACAGGCATTAGGGAAGCATATAATTTTTCAATTACCCTGTTGCCCCTGATTTTAACATCTACAAAATATTTAAGCTGTTTTTTGAAGGCATTGAATAACTCATCATAGTTTTTGAAAGTAGTTATATCACCGGTTTCTATTCCCAGCTTTTTACCTGTAGTTATATCAATACCGTTATTTAGCGTTATTTGAAATATCTTGGGAAGATTCAGATATCCTGTAAGAATGTAGGCTTCTTTACCGAAGGCCCCTGCTTCGACACATCCGCTTGTACCGCCGCATCTGGCATCCTCTATGGATTTTCCTGCCCTTACAAGTTCTTGGGTAACGGCATCTGCATTGAACATGGATGGCTGTCCCCAACCTTTTCTGGCAATTTCGCAGGCCCTTTTTACAAATTTGCGAGGACTTTTTTTACTTATCTGGACATTTGAACTTGGCTGAAGAAGCCTCATCTCGTCTATTACATCAAGCAGGAGATAACTTACGTCATTTACACCGTTTTTACCGTCTATTGTTACTCCACCTACATTTATATTGGCAAAATCCGTGTAAGTCCCGCTTTCTTTTAAAGTTACGCCTACTTTTGGAGGAGCCGGCTGATTGTTGAATTTTACCCAGAAACATTCCAGCAATTCTTTTGCCTTTTCCCTGGTCAATGTTCCTTCTTTCATACCTCTTTTATAAAATGGATCCAGATGCTGATCCAGTCTTCCGGGGTTGTATGCATCCCAGGGATTTAATTCGGATATAACACATAGGTGAACAAACCAGTACATCTGCAGAGCTTCCCAGAATGTTCTAGGTGCACTGGCAGGTACATGCTGACATACCTTTGAAATTTTGACAAGTTCCTGTTTCCTTACGGAATTTTTTTCTTTTTCTGCAAGTTCTGCAGCATACTTGGAATAACGCTGTCCCAAAATCATTATTGCATCACAAGCTATGCTCATGGCCTCCAGTTGATTTTTCTTATCCAGCACTTCGTCATCTTCAAAGAAATTGAGGTTTTTCATAGCTTTGTTGATGTCATTTTTGAAATCCAAGAATCCTTTTTTGAAAACTTTGTCATCACCTGCGGTATGACCGGGGCCTCTTTGTTCCATAAATTCAGTAAATATTCCTGCTGCATAACAGTCTTTCCATTCATCAGTCATACTATTTAAGATCTTATGTCTCATGGATCTCTTTTCCCAATAGGGGATTATGGTATCCCTTTGAATTTTTTTATCCTCATCGGTTACTTTAAAGGATATTTTTTCACGTCTGTTCATTATGTCAAAGTCCTTTAAAGTGTGACAGCAGAGTTCAGGATAGGTATAAGTAGCTGCAGGTTCTTCTCCTCTTTCTCCAACTATTAGTTCGCCGTCATTTATACAGAGTTTCTTTTTACTCATCAATTCCCTTAAAACCAGTGCTCTAAGTACTGGTACAGACACTTTTCCCTCATATTTTTTGTAAACTTCACTTTCAATTTGAGCTCTTTCCATGGAGATTCTCGGCACAGCGTTTAAACTCTGTTCCCTAAGCTTTTTTACTCTTTCAGTCATCATGATTAATCAACCTCCTATTTTGATTTTAATTCCATGCCTTTTAAATTGTTGGCTTATTTTCTCCATCTCTTCACTGGATGGTTTTTCCATACCGGATAATTTGTAATTCATTCTGAGCCTTCTATATTTATCCATACCTATCTTGTGATATGGAAGCAGGTTTACCTGTTCTACGTTTACATTTGACAACAGCTTTATTGTATTGTCAATATGTTCTCTGTTGTCATTAATGCCTTTTATTATGGGCATTCTAAGATATATATTACATCCCATGCTTGAAAGTTTTTTTAGATTTTCAATTATCAGTGTATTTTCAACTCCAATATATTTTTTGTGATTTTTATTGTCCATAAGCTTGATGTCATATAAGAACAAATCAACTTTGTCTGCTATCCTTTCAAAGCTTTTCCATGGGGCATAACCGCTGGTGTCCACTGCAGTATGGATTCCTCTATCTTTGCACTTTGTTAGTATATCATCTAAAAAATCCGCTTGTGCAAGTGGTTCTCCTCCTGAGAAAGTGGCACCGCCTCCGGATTCTTCATAAAAAACCTCGTCTTTTGCAATTTCCTCTATGAGTTCGTCCGATGTAATATTTTTCCCAACTTGTTCTCTGGCATTGTTTGGACAAAAATCTGTACATTTTCCACAGAGAGTACATTTGAATTTATCAATTTCCGGGAAAACATGATTGATCTTAATTGCTCCTTCTGGACATTTTTTGATACATCTGCCGCAAACTGTACATCGTTCTTCAAAGAACATGATCTCATGTTTTAAATTTTGACTTTCTGGATTATGGCACCACCAGCATTTTAGGGGACATCCTTTGAAAAAAACTGTGGTACGAATACCCGGACCATCATGAATGGAATATTTTTGTATATTGAATATAATACCTGATGTCAAATGATTCACCTCCTAGTTGACAGTTATTTTTTTAAAAGATTTGGAGTGTGTACTGTCAATATTTTTACGATTTTGTTTGCGTTATTTGCCCAATTATGGCTGATGGTCGATTTATAATGGGCGCTGTCTCCAGGAAATAGTTCATATTTCTCATCGTTGATTAGTAAAGTTAGAACTCCTTCAAGTACATATATAAATTCTTCACCAATATGTGGATATGGAGTTATTTCCTCATTATTGCTGCTTGGAAGTATTTCAAAAATTCTTGGAAGCATATCATTATTTTCCATGTCACTTGTCAGTTGAAATTGTATGATTCGGTTGTTTTCTATTTCCAGTACTTCTCTTTCAAAGCTTCTCAGGATAAAATTTTTTTTGCTTTTAGGTTTATCTAGAAAATAGTACATAGTTACTCCCAAAGCTCTTGCAATGTTGTCCAGTGTATCTATGGCTACACTTGTTAGACCTCTCTCCAGCTGGGAAAGATATCCTGTTGATAAGTTGGTTTTTTCACTTAAATCACTTAAAGTCAAGTTTTTCTGGGTTCTCAGTTTTTTTATTTTTTCGCCAATATCTGAATTCAAATTAAGTCACTCCATTGCTATGAAAATTTGTATTACTTCTACTTACAGTATATTACATGAAAAGGTTTTTGTACATAATAAATTTATATAAATGAAAAAATATATAATAAATCAATTATTTTTTTATATATGTGAAAAAAATTTTATAAAATTAAAAAAATATGTTTACAAGAAATTCATGAAATGATATACTGAAAATTAGGAAATTAAATTAAATAAACATTATTCAGTAAATTATATTTATTTATATAATAGTAGGTGCTGTGGATAAAGGAGGTTGTATGTATGATTTTGTAAAGGATTTCAAATTAAGAAAAACTAGGAAAGGAGGGCATCTGCCAAATATTAATATCTATTTTATTGCCGCCGCTGTTCAAGTTGAACTGATATTGGTGGTTAAAGGGAGGGAAAAATAAGAGTGAAACAAAAAATTGGATTATGGGATCTAGTGTTTATGAATGTAATAGC
The DNA here is from genome assembly GCF_041224415.1 of Clostridium lapidicellarium. Classification (NCBI taxonomy): domain Bacteria; kingdom Bacillati; phylum Bacillota; class Clostridia; order Eubacteriales; family Clostridiaceae; genus Clostridium; species Clostridium lapidicellarium. Next base: position 57,503 of record NZ_JBGFFE010000019.1, read on the forward strand.
ACTTTTTGGGATCAGGTGGATTGCAAAGTCAACGGCATCAAGTTTTGGTCTTGGTTTAGGAGCTATTCCCACATGGATAGTTTTTGTATTTATATTTTTTGTTCCATCAGCACTTATCTGTGCCGAGCTTGCGGCAACATATCCAAGGGATGGCGGACTTTATGAGTGGGTAAAGGAAGCATATGGTGAAAAGCATGGTTTTATGGTCTCATGGTTGAATTGGACTGCAAAAATATTCTGGTATACTTCATTTTTGACATTTTTAATGGTAAATGTATCTTATGCTGTTGGAAAGCCTGAACTTGCAAATAATAAAATGTTTGTATTAGTATTCTCTATAATAATATTCTGGCTGTTTTCAGTGATCAGTACAAAGGGTATGGCCTTTGGAAAAATATTTACAAATGTCGGGGCTTTGGGTTCAGTAGTACCTACAGTGTTATTGATAGCTATGGGTTTTATCTCAGTATATATATTTGGCAATCATCCTGCATCTTCCTATACAGTTCAAAATCTTACCCCAAAAATGAATGTAAATTCATTTGTAGCTATTTCCACTGTGATGTTTGCATTGTCTGGTGCAGAAACAACTGCAAACTTTGTAACAGAGATGGACAAACCTGAAAAAAATTTTCCTAAAGCAATACTGATTGCAGCTTGCCTTATTGCAGGGCTTTATGTCTTAGGTTCGGTTGCTATTACACTTATTTTACCGACGGATAAGATAACGGCCTCACAGGGTATATTGGTAGCGCTTGCAACAGTTGCCCAAAATCTTGGAATTGGAACTTGGTTTATAAAACTTGTTGCTCTTGGAATAGCATTATCGGTTGTTGGAGGGATTGTTCTTTATATCAGCTCGCCTATAAAGATGCTTTTTGGAAGTGTCTTAAAAGGTATCTTTCCTGACAAATATACAAAAGTCAACTCTCATAATATACCGGAAAAGGCAGTTTATCTTCAGGCTATAATAGTAACGATAATTTTACTTGCAATAAACTTATTGCCTTCTGTGGATGCTATATATAATGTTCTTGTCACTATGACATCGCTTACAGCCTTATTCCCTTATGTACTTCTTTTTTCATCCTATATAAAACTTAGAAAGACAAGACCGAATGAAGTGAGACCATATCAAATTTCAAAAAATAGCAATACTGCGATTGGAATTGGGCGAATGGTGCTGGTTGTAGTAGTGATTGGTATAGTTTTATCGGCAGCTCCTGCAATGGGAACTTTAAAAGGGAATATAATTTATGAGATAGAAATGATTGGCGGAGCGGTGGTAGTTATATCTAGCGGATTTGCCATTTGGAATAGTTTTGTAAAAAGGACGGGATTTAGAGAAGTTAAAGATAAAATAATTAGGTAATTTAATTATCTGTTATATCTACAGGTGATTGATATAAATTCATAATATTTTAAAAAATTAAAAATGGAGGGGTTTTAATGTTATTGCATAAAAAAATTGATAAATTGACAGAGCTCATGAAAAATGGCGGGATTGATGTGCTTATAGTGGGACCTTCTGCCGATCTGGAATATCTTACTGGGCTTCATCCTCTGGTGGATGAGAGATTTAAAGCATTATTTGTATTTAACGATAAGAGATGTTTTTATATAGCACCTGAATTGTACTATGAAGAAACAAGGGAAGCACTGGGAAAGGACATGGACATATTTAAATGGGGTGATGGAGAAGGCTTTATTCCAGCTATTTTAAAGGCAAATAAAAAATATGGCCTGGAAGGTAAAAAAATAGGGGTAAATGATGGAATAAGGGCAGTAGATATGATTGATGTCTCCAATAAAATTGATGTGAAGTTTATAAATGGAGTTAGTATAATGGAAAACCTGAGGGTAATAAAAGATGAAGAGGAGAAGGATAACTTGAGAAAAGCTGCCAGTATTGCAGATAAAGCTTTTGAAGATGTCCTAAAATTCGTAAAACCTGGAATAACTGAAGGTGACATTAAAGATAAGCTTGAGGAGTTAATGGCAGCACATGGCGGTGAAGGATTGTCATTTCAGACAATTATAGCATCAGGACCGAATAGCGCCAGACCGCATTATAATGACTATGGTAGAGTTATTCAGGATAGAGATGTAATCATAATGGATTTTGGATGCAGATATCATGGATATTGCTCGGATGAATCCAGAACTGTATTTGTAGGAGAACCTACTGAAGAGCAGAAAAAAGTTTACAGTATTGTTCTGGAGGCTAATGAAAAGGGTGAAAATATTGTAAAGGAAGGCATCAAGGCAGGAGATGTGGATCGTGCTTCCAGAGATGTCATAAAAAATGCCGGCTATGGAGAATATTTTATAAATAGAACAGGGCATGGCATTGGAACTGCCGATCATGAAGCGCCGTATATAAGTGAGGGTAATAAGCAGATACTTAAAAATGGAATGGCATTTAGTGTGGAACCTGGTATATACATTGCTGGAAAGTTTGGTATGAGAGTGGAGGATATCGTATTATTGGATGAAGGAAAAGGTGAAATATTGAATAAAGTTAGAAAAGATATGATTGTAATCAAATAATTTTTAAATATAAGATGTTTTTTATGATTTGAAAGCCCGCTTCTCTGGTGCCTTATATGTGCCGCAGCGGGTTTTCAGATAGGCTTACAAAACCAGATTTGAGAATCAAATCGAAATGTTGGCCGGTATTTACGATAATTTCATGATTTTAACTTTATCTTCAGATTTTTTTTGACGAATATAAAATAAGCTCCGATTAAAATCAATGCTATGCCGATTATGGTATTTATGGATATGCTTTCATTTAAAATTAAGAGTGCAAATATGGGTGCCAGGGCAGGTTTTATGAAAAAGACCATGGAAGCTGTGGTGACAGAAGTGGTATCCATTGCCTTAAAATAAAACATATAACCGAATCCTGTAACCAAAACTCCAAGTAATATAAGTGGAATTATATTCTGCAAGTTTATGCCGCTAAGTATAGGTATATTTATCATGAATCCGAGTTTCCCTGTAGGAGATATGTGACTTGAAATTACTGGAAAATTTGAGATGAATATAAGAATGAGCATTATGGCGGAACCAATTATAAAACTCATACAATTTAAAACCGTGCTGCCATATTTTGAGGATCTCAATTTTCCAGCTATACTATAAAGCGAAAAAGTAACAGCAGATAGTATTGAAAGTACTATTCCAAGTATATCAGAATTTGTTCTAAAGGGATTTAAAATGAAAAGTATTCCTAATGAACTAAATATTATGGATACTATAGTTTTTTTATTTAATTTTTCTCCTAGAAATAAACAGGCAAATAATATGGTGAATATAGGATTTGTGCTAAATAGTATGGCTACAGTGGATGCCTTTGTAAAATTAATTGCCAGCTGAAATAAAGACATGCTTATTACAACTCCCAATAGGCCTGTCCCAAAAAAATAAATTATATCATTTTTAGTTAACTTTATATTTTCCCTTTTTAAGATGTTTATAGTAGGTAAAAGAAGTATTATTCCTCCGAGTACAAACCTTAAAAAGTTTAATTGTAGTGCGTTTAAGCCGACTGCCAATTTACCCAAGATTTCCATAACACTAAATAATAATGCAGCTAAAGCTATGAATAAATATTTCAATTGAAACATCCTTTCTTGATAATATAGTTATTTGACCTAAAAAATAAAAATGAACAACAAAAAAAGGCATCAATATACTTACATATATTAATGCCGTGCTTTTGTCAATTTTATACAGAGTGGAAACCCTGTATCATCACAAAATGGCAAATCATAAATTTATATTTTTAGTTGTCTTCATCAAAACTTCCGCATATTAGTCTATATCTTTTATAACAGTTTGTCAATACCGCCATTACAGCTTTCTTTGCATTTCCAAAATAATTATCGTCAATTTCTTGTAGTATACTATCTATTTGATTTATATTTTTATTTGTCAATATATTTTTTATGTACCTTTTTGCAACTTCTGTTGCAAGTGTGCATTCTACATCATATATTTTTCCTGTGTTCCTGTCAATTATTATGGCCATTGCAGTTTTTGTGTAAAGTTCCGTAGCTGATATTCCCTTAGGAAGTTTTGAATAAGCACTGATAAAAATTTTATTTTTTTTCAATTGTCTGTCTCCTAAAGATTTATATTATGAAAACTAAAGAACATTATACTAGAAAAGTTGAATTTGATCAACTCAATTATTGTTAAGGATCGTGTCAATTTACTGTAGGTTAAAAAGCTACAGACTTTCCC